>JAAEEP010000011.1 GCA_013415695.1 Methanomassiliicoccales archaeon
GACGGCTAATCTTTAAGTCATGCGTTCCAATGCCGGTTCCGGTGAGAGCATTCCCACCTCGGACGTCCAAAACAGATACCTAAACAATGGTTACAAGCTGACCAAGGTCGGCGTTACAGGAGTGAAGAAACCGGTCACGGTAAGGAGGGGTGACAATGTGATAGTCATCAACTCATCGATCGACGTCTTCGTTGACCTCCCATCCACGCAGAAGGGGTCACATCTTTCCCGGAACCTCGAGGTCATATCGGAACTAGTGGACATGAGCGTCAGGGAACCAGTATCTGGCCTGGAAGTGTTGGCGGCCGACATCTGCAGGCAGCTGCTTGAGAAACACGAGTACGCCTCATGGGCCGAGGTGAACATCACCGGCGATTATTTTCTGGAAAGGGAATCCCCAAGTGGCATGAAGAGCCTGGAATCATTCAAGCTCATGGCCAAGGCGAGGAACAAGAGAGGGGACGGACTCATGAAGCTCATTGGTGTCGAGGTAGTGGGAATGACCGCTTGTCCATGCGCCATGGAGACCGTGAGGACCTCTTATGACGAATTTGTTCCCAACGGGGGTCCACATACCCCAGTCATCAGCCATAACCAGCGGAACGTGTCATCTGTGATCATGGAGGTGCCAGAGGAATACGATGTCGAGGCGAATGACCTAATTGACATCGTGGAGAATTCGTTCAGCAGTCCCACCTACGAGATCCTTAAGAGAAATGCTGAGGCAGAGGTGGTGGTGAGGGCACACAGGAACCCCAAGTTCGTGGAGGACGTCATCTACCCGATAACGTTTTGGTCACCGTAAGAAGCGAGAGCGAGGAGTCAATCCACAAGCATAACGCACTCGCGGAGAGGATGACAACTCTTGGTGAACTGAGAGAGTGAGTTCTGGTCTGATTCACATTTCTTGTTCGAATGATCCTCATTTAAGATTGGATTGTCTCCTTTGGCAACAAAGTAATGACTATTGCTATGGTGAGCTATTTCGGTGTTCAAAATCCTTGGTCTCGGTTACCATCGGGGACATGGGGACCTAAGAATAGGGATTAATCTTTTCTAGAAAGCAAACGTTCACTGTCCAGAACCCGATCGCGATGGACAAGCACGACCTTTGCGAATGGTGGAGAATTGAGGTGTGCACATGATCAAGGCCATTGTAACTGACATTGACGGTACCATCACTGACAGTCGCCGGAGGGTCCAATGGGAAGCGGTAGAGGCTTTCAGGGAGCTCCAGGATAATGGGATTCAGGTGATGATAGCCTCCGGTAACGTACTTCCTGTTGCGCTTGGCCTGCACATCTTCATAGGCCTGAACGGTCCGATCATCGCTGAGAACGGCGGTATTGTGGCATATGGTGAGGAAGTGCATAAGGTCAACTCCAACCAGAGGCCTCTTGAGGCCTTTGAGTACCTCAAGGGAGTCTTGCCGGTTGAGCGCCTTTTCACAGATAAGTGGAGGGAAACCCAGGTCGCTCTAAGATTATCAGTAAAAGAAGAGGACGTTCGGCAAGCGCTCTCAGGTTGGGACTTAGAGATCGAAACCACTGGTTTCGCTATCCACTTGATGGAGAAGGGACAAAGCAAGATGTCTGGGGTCAAGGAAGCCTGCAGATTCCTTGGAATAGACGTTGACGAGGTGGCTGCCTTCGGTGATTCGGACAACGATGTGAAGATGCTCAGGGGATGCGGTTACGGCATAGCCGTGAGCAACGCATCCGAGGCGGCCAAGGGAGCGGCCGATTACGTTTCGAAGGAACCCCATGCAGGGGGAGTAGTCGAGGGCCTCAAATGGCTCCGATTACTCTAGCAAGGAATCCATAGAAGTCGTATATCCAGATATTTATTACTACAATAGAACCTTATATTATTCCACCGGGATCATTCGGTCCCGAGTAGTGAAATGGAGACGAGATACCTTGAAAATGCTTGGGATCTGTAGCCAATGTGGAAAACCTACGGATCACACATGCCCCTTGTGTGGGAGACTTGTTTGCGCAGAGCACCGCGACAGGGAAACTGGGCTCTGTCAGTACTGCAGGGGCAGGAAGCCCACGGACACTCCGGAGCGACCCTTGGTCTGAGTTCAGCCTAGGATCTTCTTGACCTCTTCGATGTCCATATCTAGGGCTTTCAGTAGATACTGAAGTGCCTTTCGCTTAATGATCAACAATCCTTGATCGTCCAAAAACTGCTCGTGCACTTCAGGAGCCCTTCTATAATATGCAACGGCGAATTCTGAGTAGTAGTTCGATGAATTGTCGCTGTCCAGCTCTGCCGCTTTGTTGTATGCCCCTTCAGCATCGTTGAATCTTCCCTCATCCATGCAGAAGGCGCCCATCGAACTGTAGTAATATGCGTTCTCTGGATCCAACTCTATGGCCTTCCTATACGCAAGGAGAATATCATCGGATGTGACCTTGGGCACTAGCATGCCAGCCTCAGCCTTTCCGAAATATGCCTCGGCGTTGTTTGGGTCCTCTTTAATAGCCTTATCGAATTTCGAGAGGGCCTTCTTGTAATCCCCCTGACCGAGAAGCTGGTATGCCTGTTCGATCAACTTCTGAGAGCCTTCCATCAAAGCACCTTATCTGGAGTAAATCAAGACTAGGAAATAAAGATTTTCGCCAAGTTATAAGTGCTTGGATAATCAGGAAACAATGTGTACAATGTCGAACCACGACGAACAGTTAAATATTCTCAGCAGATAATCGATGCTGTCCCATTCCAAGGGTGAGCACATGGATTTGGAAGTTGTGAGGAAGGTCGCAAGAATAGCCAGGCTCGAACTGTCTGAAGATGAGCTTGAAGAGTTCTCTAGAGATCTGGAGGAGATACTGGAGTATCTTTCCGGACTGGATGAGGCGCCATCTTCAGAGGAATATGGATTCAATCCTATACCCATTGAGGACTTAATGAGGGAGGATGAGCCATTCATGGACATTGACCCATCGCAGCTTAGGGAGCTACTGGACACATATCAAGATTGGGTAAGGGGGCCGAGGCTAGCGTGACCGACCCTCTATTCATCCAAGGGCTTCATAAGCTGAACGAGCGATTCCAAGTTTTCTCAGAGATCGTGGTGAAGAGTGATGACTGGGAGATGCCAGATGACGGTTTCCACTTCTCCGCAAAGGACAACCTATGTTCATTAGAGATGCAGACTCGCGCCGGTTCCAAGATCCTAGATGGTTACAGACCTCCCTTCGACGCCACTGCCATCAGCAGACTGAAGGAGGCGGGAGGAATACTGGTGGCCAAGGACAACATGGACGAGTTCGGATTCGGGACATTTTCCACCAACTGTGCCTATGGCGTCCCCCGCAACCCGTATGATGAAGAGAGGTGCTGCGGTGGTTCCAGCGGCGGTTCGGCAGCGGCTGCCTGTTTGATAGAGGGGCACCTGGCTCTAGGAGAATCTACGGGCGGTTCGATTGCCTGCCCAGCTGCATTCTGCGGAGTATACGGTCTTACCCCAACCTATGGACGGGTCTCTCGCTACGGACTGGTGGATTACGCCAATTCCTTGGACAAGATCGGTCTGCTCTCGCGATCAGCAAAGCAGATAGTGAAACACCTTCCTACCATATCCGGAATGGACCTTAAGGATCCCACCTCGTGTGCTCAGCCTGAACTGATACTAGATGGAAGAGAAGCGAGGAACATCGCGATTCCCAAGGAAGCCCTGGAGGGATTAGATGAGAACATATCTGACACATTCATGAGGACATTGAAGGAAATGGAATCCTTGGGAATGAACGTGGATGAGGTGAGCATTCCCTCGTTGAGTTTCGCACTTCCCGCCTACTACATCCTGGCCACCTCGGAATCCTCAACCAATCTCGCCCGCTACTCCGGGATGAGGTTCGGGGTGAGAAACGACAACTACGGCAGTCATTTCAACGAATTCTTCTCTCAAGTTAGGTCCAAAGAGTTCGGGAAGGAGGCTAAGAGGCGAATCTTGCTGGGAACCTTCTCCCGCATGGTGGGTTTCAGGGATCGCTATTACATGAAAGCGCTCCAGGTGAGATCGCTGATCATACGCGAATACCAGAAGGTGTTCGAAGACCACGACGTAGTAATGACGCCTACGATGCCATTCGTGGCTCCCAGGTTCGATGAGGTCGATCAGATGAGGCCTCTCGACATGTACAAGGCCGACTTTCTGACTGTTCCACCTAACCTATGCGGCCTTCCACACGTCTCAATTCCATCAGATTATGTCGGGAGAATGCCGGTGGGAGTACAGGTCGTGGCGCCTCACTGGGAGGAAGGACTACTAGCAGACATGATGCTGCGTTGGGAGGATCATTTCGCGCCAGAATATCCGGAGGTGATCCTGTGAAGATCGGGCTTGAGGTACACCTTCAGCTTCCAACGAGATCGAAGATGTTCTGCTCCTGTCCCACATCCTCGGATGGGCCGAACAGCTCGATATGCCCAACCTGCCTGGGTTTTCCTGGCTCCAGGCCAAGGATTAACCTGCGTGCCATGGAGATGGGGTTGTCCATTGCATCATTCCTTGAATGCGAGATCCCCGATGTCACTTGGTTCTCAAGAAAAACATACTTCTATCCAGATCTACCAAAGAACTTCCAGATCACGCAGTATGATTCACCCATCGGAGAGCGGGGAAGATTCGTATTCAGAGATAGGACGATCCGCATCACCAGGGTCCATCTGGAGGAGGACCCAGGAAAGATAAAAAGGATTGGGAAGCCTGGTGAGGAGATATCGCTATTGGACTACAACCGGAGCGGAATACCGCTGGTCGAGATCGTCACCGAGCCTGACCTCAAGACCCCTGGCGAGGCGAGGGAGTTCATGTCCAATCTCCTGACTGAGCTCCGAGGATTGGTGGGCCTTAAGGGTTCAGATGAGCAGACGGTTAGGGTGGATGCAAATATCTCTGTGGGAAAGGAGAGGGTGGAGATAAAGAACATTCTAGGCTTGAAGAATCTCGAGCGCGGGTTGAAATTCGAGGCGGTCAGACAGGCCAGGCTTTTAAAGGCTGGAAAGAAGGTCGTGAGGGAGACCAGACGCTTCGACGAAGAGCGGAAGGTCACCTTGGCCGCCAGGAAGAAAGAATTCGAAGAGGATTACGGCTACATCGGTGAGCCAGATCTTGGCGTATTCCACCTAAAAGAGATGGTCAAGAGGCTGGAGATCAGGGAGACCCCATTGGCCAGAGCTGAACGCATCTCCAGAGAGTTCTCCATTTCATCGGAAACGGCCAGGCAGATCGTCCTTACATCGGATCGGCTCGCTGACCTGACCGAAGAGCTTTGCGCAAGGTTACCGCCCGAGAAGGTACTTCCTTGGATCATGGGACCGATCTCGTCCAGGTCAGATGAGCTTTCAGAAAACTTCGAAGAGGTATCTGGATTCATCTCGGAGATAGTGGAAGATTTTTCATCTGGGAAGATCACGGATCTCGAGGCAAAGAGGCGCATCGATGCTCTGTTCAGTGAGGATTTGGACCAGGATATTGAAGAGATATCCGCCGGGCTCGGACAGCTCATTAACGATATGATCGACGCCAATCCTTCGATCATCGAAGACTACAAACAGAACGAGAAAGCTGCCAACTTCATCATCGGCCAGGTAATGCGTTCGGTGAAGGGTAGATACTCCTCATCTGAAGTGGTCGACGCCGTCCATATAGAACTTAGAAAGAGGGTCTAAGGCTACTTGGCCTCCTCCGCGTCCTCAAGATCGATCTCTTCATCCAGGAATTCCATATCTCCCTCAGCGAGAGACATGAGCTGGAGTTCAGAGAGTTTGGATTCTTCAACCGGAGTCGGTGATCCGTCCACAGGTGACTGGAACTTCTTGTTCTTGGGGAATGCGATGACTTCTCGGATGCTATCACAACCCAGCAGAAGGGAAACGAGTCTGTCCACGCCTAGAGCGATGCCGCCGTGAGGGGGGGCGCCGTACTCTAATGCTTCCAGGAAGAAGCCGAAATCCTCCACGATCTTCTCTTCGCTCATACCCAGCATCTGCAGGATGCGTCTCTGTACCCTTGGGTTGTGGTTCCTGATGGACCCAGACCCGATCTCGGCTCCGTCAAGGCAAAGGTCATATGAAGTTCCCCTGATATTCCTAGGATCGCCTTCCACCTTGCCCTCAACCGGGTAGACGAAGGGATGATGGAAGGCCTCAAGACCACCTGTTATAGGATCGACCTCGAAGAGAGGGCAATCCACCACCCAAACAAAGCGGTGGTCATTTGAGCTTATCAGAGAGAGATCCCTGGCAATTTTGGCCCTCAGAGCGCCGCCTGCCTTCAATGTCTGCACCCTTTGTCCTGCAAGGAATAGAAGAAGGTCTCCGGGTTTCGCATCCATCGCCTTTAACAGACTCTCCTTAACTTCATCGGTGAAGTACTTCACTATGTTGGAATTCAATCCCTCATCAGTGACTCTCATCCATGTTAGGCCACCCATGCCCTGGGACTTGGCCCAGTCAATAAGGCGATCGATCTCCTTCCTGCCGATGTTATCTTCACCTTCAGCCGGATCCTTCACAAGCGAAGATTGGAGGTTCACGCAGACTACCGCACCGTCATTCTTCAGAATTCGCTGGAATATCTCATATGGCGCTTTCCGGACAATGTCGGAGACATCAGTCAACTCCAAACCATATCGGATGTCTGGAGCATCGCTACCATAGCGCGATATGGCATCGTGATATGAAATGCTTGGAAAGGGTGTAACCAGCTTCTGATTGAATACCTTCTTCCAGACATGAGAAAGCACCTTTTCTATGGTTTCCCGAATGTCCTCCTCGTCGACGAAGGCCATTTCCATGTCAAGCTGGGTGAATTCCGGCTGTCTGTCAGCTCTGGAGTCCTCATCCCTGAAGCACCTTGCTACCTGGAAGTAGCGGTCAACCCCGCCCACCATAAGCATCTGTTTGTAAAGCTGGGGTGACTGGGGAAGTGCGTAGAAATCTCCGGGTATTGTCCTTGAGGGGACGATGAAATCTCTGGCCCCTTCAGGAGTGCTCCGGGTGAGCACGGGGGTCTCCACCTCGATGAATCCAAGCTTATCGAACCCCTCCCGGGCGGCAGTGATCAGCCGGTGACGGAAGCGGAGATTGGACTGCATCCTAGCTCTCCTCAGATCGAGGTATCTGTACCTGAGCCTTAGGTCCTCCCCCGGAAGCATAGAGTTCTTCTGCTCAGCCACCTCGAACGGGATGGGCCTCGAGGAGCTCAGTAACCTTCCATCCTCTATGAGAACTTCCACCATGCCAGTAGGATTCCGATCATCCTCAGTGCCCTCGACGCGATTCCTTACCACGCCGGTCACCTGGATGACAAACTCCCTGCCGAAGGAGCTAAGCGTGTCCATTAGGACCGCCAGGTCCAGGCCATCTTCCAATGCCTCGGGGTCCAAAACGACCTGGGTCGAGCCATAGGAATCGGCGAGATCGAAGAACAGAACGCCCCCATGATCACGTGCAAATCTCACCCATCCTGCAAGGGTGACACGCTCTCTCAGGTCATCTTCTTTGATATCTCCGCATGTGTGGGTTCTCATCATATGCTTCCCCTTCTTGGAATAACTCAAGATGAGTAAATTCCCTTTAAACAGGAGAAGGTATTAAACATTTTGCACTGCCAATACCAATGGACATTGGATGATTGCATGTTGAATTCGTAAAATTTTTGATTATTGTCCAATAAATCGAAATAATACGGTATTTTTTCGTTTATGATGACAATACGATCCTGCGATATGCTATCCTGGCCTTGAAACGGCAAGATCAGTCGGCATCTTCCTCGTCCTGATCGAACTGCGGTACGAACTCATGAGGCTCCTTAATGACATTGAGAATCACGTAAGTATTAGTCTTCTTCACCCCTTTAATGGTCAGCATCTGCTTTATGACCCCGGAGAACTCATCCCGATTCTTGCAGGCTACCCAGGCAATCGAGTCACATTCGCCCGTGACGTCGAAGATCCCCACAATATTTTCAATATGCCTCATCCTTCCCTGAATTTCAAGAAGGTCCCCCTCAACGTAAACATGTACAAGGGCCATGAACTCGTAGCCTAGCTTCAGATAATCGACGTTGGCCCTGTATCCAAGTATGACTCCACTCTCTTCCAGATGTTTCATCCTTTGGATCAGTGTGGTGGGGTGCACACCCAGCCTCTTGGCGATCTGCCTGTATGACCCTTGGCTTGAAACGCAGATCTCCTTGATAATCCTCTCGTCTAGTTCATCAAGCATAATATCACCATTCATCGAGTCTGGTATGCGACAGAGACGCAGATGTTCAATCAAGATGAAAGTATATGTCATTTTGGTATTCAGGAACTGCTCCGCGAATGAAATGGAAATCAAGCAATTTCCCCTTAAGAGCCGGGGAAGATTTATGAGCCATCGGCCCATTTGAATTCGCATGACTCGCCTCCTCTACCTAGAGGACCCCTGTCTCAAGTCCTTTAAGGCAAAGATCAAGAACGTATATGAGGATTGGATCGAGCTGGATCAAACAGCGTTCTATCCTGGAGGAGGTGGTCAGGAAGCAGATACCGGTTGGATCGATGGCTTTGAGGTCATTGAAATGAAGAAGGAGGAAAACGTGCTTCACAAAGTTCCTGGTAATAGGTTCCAAGAGCGGCAGGAAGTGGAAGCCTCAGTAGATTGGGAGAGAAGGCTTGACCTCATGAGAGGGCACACGGCCGAACATATGCTCTTCTCTGCCCTTTCAAATCTGGTGGAAGATATAGAGCTCATCAAGATATCCATCGGAAAGGAGAAGAAGTCATTCATAGTGAAGGGAAGAATTGATTGGGACATCATCTCTCTTGCACAGAGGGAAGTGAACGATACCATTGCGAGACGAATTGATGTCGATTGTTCCTGGGTGGATCGAACGGATCGTTTGCTCCAAGAAATCAGGATCAAGATGGATCGAATCTCAGATGATAAGGTGCGCATCGTCAGAATAGGAGATTATGATGCCGCGGCATGTTCTGGGATCCATGTTCCATGCACAGGTGACATTGTGCGGATACTTGTTACAAGGATGACTGTGGCAAAACCCAAGGGTGCGGTGGAAATCGAGTTCGAGGTTGGGGAAAAGGCCATTGAACGGTCGCTTGAACTGGCTACCATCGCCCTGAAGTCCTCGGATCTGACGGGATCTCACCCCGAGGACCTGATGAAGGCCATTGTGAATCTGAAGGATGAGGTAGAGAGGGCTAGGAATTCTCTCAAACGCTACGGCCGCCAGGTGCTGGATTCCCTGACGCCTGAGAGCGTCTATGGATTGAATATCTACAAGGGAATTTACCATGGTCTTGACAACAAGACCTTGATGATTGCTGCAAACCGCTTTGTGAGGGGAGAAAGGACACTTTGCGTCCTTGTAAATGTGGATGATAGAATGATGATGGTAGTCGCTAGGAGTCCCGACCTGACAATCGATTGCAGGGAACTCATTTCCGAGGCATTGGATCCGATAGGCGGAAGGGGTGGCGGTAAACCAGAGTTCGCCACGGGAGGCGCTCCTTCGACCGAAGATGCAGAGGAAGCCGTTAATAGAATACTGCGGATCTTCAATTCGTAGAAGTCGACACACTTTGATTCTCTAATCTATGATTTATCAATTGGACACCTTGATTTGATTCCTATGAACATATGTCGATTCCAATAAGAATTACAATTCATATATAGTGTATAGAAAGGTTTTTCTATACATTTGTCTATCACATCAACAGATGACACCAACAGATATCGATCCGGAGTTGAAAGAGACCATTCTCTCCAAAATAGACAAAGAGAAGGTCAAATTCATTGAGATGCAGTTCTCAGACATTCTTGGCACGGTCAAGAGTGTCTCGATTCCCGCGGACAAGGCTGCGAGAGCTCTGGATGAGGGTGTTTTCATAGATGGCTCCTCGATTTTGGGATATGCCACAATCGAGGAATCGGACATGAGAACCATGCCTATCCCCGAATCGTTCCAGATATATCCTTGGACGGCAAATGGTTCCGCCAAGACCGCTCGCTTCATGTGTAAGATCTACGACCACCACGGTCACAGATTCAAGGGAGATCCTCGCCTGGTACTTGAGAATGCAATGGAGAAGGCCAAGGAGATGGGGTGGGCCTTCAATGTCGGGCCCGAGTTCGAATTCTTCCTTTTCAAGCTGGATGAGAACCGAATACCCCTGCCTATTCCCGCCGACACAGGTGGATACTTCGATCTGATGCCTATGGACGAAGGTGAGAAAGTTAGGAAGGACATCATGCTAAGATTTGATGAGATGGGATTCGATGTCGAGGCTGGACATCACGAGGTAGCACCTGGACAGCATGAGGTCGACCTTCGGTACAATGAAGCACTGACCGTAGCGGACAGGATGGTAACCCTCAAGTTCGGCATAAAAACTATCGCGCTGGCACATGGATTCCACGCCTCGTTCATGCCAAAACCGGTCTTCGGTGAGAACGGTTCGGGAATGCATGTTCATCAATCACTCATCGAGAAAGACGGAGGGAACGCCTTCGACGATCCTACAGGCGAGTTCGGTCTCAGCGAGAACGCCTTCAAGTACATAGGCGGCCTATTGCACCACATTGGTGACGCCTGCGCCATCACCAACGCATATGTGAATTCGTACAAGAGGCTAGTACCAGGATACGAGGCCCCGTGCTACATCTCATGGGCGAATATGAACAGGAGCGCACTTATCCGCGTTCCCGCCGGAAGGGGTGCAAGAGCGAGGGTAGAACTCAGGAACCCTGATCCCGCAGGTAACCCATATCTTCAGTTCGCGATAATGCTCGCGGCTGGAATGGATGGTATCAAGAAAGGAATCTATCCTCCAGCCCCTATCGAGAAGGATATCTACAAGATGGGTCCGGCTGAGAGGAAGAAACTTGGCATAGACAGCCTACCGGAGAACCTGGGAGAGGCGCTTACCCGCATGTCCGAGAGCAAGCTCGTGAAGGAGACACTCGGGGATCACATATCACAGCACTACCTCTACCTCAAGAATATGGAATGGGACGAGTTCAGGACCTCGGTGACCGATTGGGAGATCAAGAAGTTCCTTCATATCCTCTGAGGAGCCAACGCTCCTCTTTTATTTTATATCTATATATTTAATTCTGGCTATTATTTTTCATATTTCTTCATATATATATCTAATCGAAAAATTACTTCTAAGGTCACTAATTGGAAATGATATGGAATCAGAAGCGGATGAGCCGGAAAAGACGAAGACTCTGTTGAAACAAGTGGAAGAGAATGACATCAAGTTCGTCGAGATGCAGTTCTCGGATCTATTGGGTACGGTCAAGAGCGTTTCCATTCCCGCCCGGAAGCTAGGAAATGCTCTTGAGGAAGGTGTCTACATCGACGGTTCCTCGATCGAAGGTTATTCAGGTGTCGAGGAATCTGACATGAGGGCCAAGCCGATTTTGGATTCATTTCAGGTCTACCCCTGGACCGAGAACGGTCAGATGAAAACGGCGAGATTGATGTGCACCATCCTGGATCCGTCCCTCGACGACAACGGGAATTCAAGGTTTCCGGGGGATCCCCGACTCATCCTTGAAAGATTGTTGAAGAAAGTGAGGAAGAAGGGCTGGATCTTCAACGTGGGACCGGAGTTCGAGTTCTTCCTGTTCAAGCTTGGCGCCAATGAAAGGCCTTTCAAGAAACCCTCCGATGTGGGCGGCTACTTTGACCTGATGCCTCTTGACAAGGGGGAGATGGTGAGGAAGACCATCATGCTGACATTCGATCAGATGGGATTCGATGTGGAGGAATCCCATCATGAGGTGGCCCCCGGGCAGCAGGAGATCGATCTGAAGTACGGCGATGCCCTGACCATAGCTGACAGGATGATGACCATGAAGCTGGGCATAAGGACCATTGCCCGTCAGTTCGGTCTCCACGCCACTTTCATGCCCAAACCATTCACGGATCAATACGGATCGGCGATGCACGTCCATCAATCTCTCACCGACCTCAAGGGGGAGAACATCTTCTATGATGCCGATAACGAGTACGGATTGAGTGACCTGGCGTTGAGATACATCGGTGGGCTGCTGAAGCACGCCAAGGCAACCTGCGCGATACTCACCTCGCACATCAATTCGTACCGTAGGCTGGTTCCCGGGTTCGAAGCTCCTTACTGCATCACCTGGGCCAACATGAATCGTAGCGCACTGATAAGGGTCCCAGCGGGAAGAGGTTCCAAGACCCGAGTCGAGCACAGGAATCCCGACCCGGCGGGCAACCCATACCTCCAGTTCGCAGTGATGCTAGCCGCCGGTATGGATGGAATCGAGAACGACATATACCCGCCAGATCCATTCGAGATGGACACTTTCAAGATGGACAAGCGGGAACTCAGCGGAAAGGGCATCCAGCGGCTACCGGAGAACCTGGGAGAATCGCTTGATCACATGAGGGAGAGCGAATTGATGCGTGAAGCGCTAGGCGACCATGCGTTCTACAACTTCCTCCACATCAAGGAGAAGGAGTGGACTGAGTTCCGCCGACAGGTCACTGATTGGGAGCTAGACAGGTACCTCATGAAGATCTGAACGGCTCATTCAATCATCTTTCCCTTTTTCTCGCAACCTGTATTGGTGCTTTCAAAAGGTTTAATAGTGAATGGCTCATCACATTAGCTGAGACCATGATGCCAGGTGGAAGAATGAATCCCCGTCAGATGAAGCAAGCCATGAAGAAGCTTGGCATCAAGACGGAGGAGATTGAGGATGCGGAAGAGGTCGTCATACGGACATCCACCAGCGAATACGTCATCAGCGATCCTGCTGTGACCATGATGGAAGTCCAGGGACAGGTCACTTTCCAGATACTCGGGGACTACGAGATCAGGGAGAGAAGCGATGTGGAGGCTGGGCCAATCATCCCCGAAGAAGACATCACCCTTGTAATGGAGCAGGCAGGTTGCACCAGGGAACAGGCGATTGAAGCCCTTACATCCTGCGACGGACAACCCGCCGAGGCCATTCTGAAGATAGTATCATCCTAAGGTGAGAATGTGTGCCTGGCCATTCCCGGAAAAGT
The DNA here is from genome assembly GCA_013415695.1 of Methanomassiliicoccales archaeon. Taxonomy (NCBI): domain Archaea; kingdom Methanobacteriati; phylum Thermoplasmatota; class Thermoplasmata; order Methanomassiliicoccales; species Methanomassiliicoccales archaeon. Next base: position 13,073 of record JAAEEP010000011.1, read on the forward strand.
GGTTTCGATCGAGGGCAAGATCGCCGATGTCGATTTTGGAGGAGTCAACAAGAAGGTCAATCTTTCCATGGTGGAGGTGTCCGTGGGCGAATGGGTGATCGTCCATGCTGGATTCGCCATTCAGACCATGGATGAGCAGGAAGCCCTTGAGACCCTGAAACTCTGGGAAGAGCTTCTTGCCCAAGAAGAAGACTTCAACGACGAATATCCCCTTGCTTGAGTTTTTTCCTGCCCCGCAGGCAGACGAAGCCCCCTTTATCATCACCTAGTAGAACAGTATCATGATCTAGAGAAGCCTCCGGCGAAGAATGAAGGCAAGATGCCACCTTGTCCAATTCAATGGAGGCGTTCTCCATCATTCGTTCGGTTTCTTTCACCGTTAAGAATCTGGCGTGGCAGTAAATGGGATGTCCCAACTCGCCCTTCCTGATGTAATGGACTCCCCATGATGAGTCCCTGGGTATTATGCATATCACAAGGTAACCCCCTGTCTTTAGAACCCTGGTTGATTCGATTATCGCCGATTGGGGGTGCTCGAGGAAGCATAGCGTGGTCGTCATGATTACAAAGTCGAAACTCTGATCATGGAATGGTAAGCTCTCCGCCATTCCCAATATGGACTCGAACCCTCGCATTTTGGCTTTATGCAACATGGGTAATGAGGGATCAAGGCACAAGGTTCCCGCCGGTGAAAGGGCACCAGTACCACAACCAATATCAAGGCCGCTTCCTGCGAGATTCATGGATCCTATCGCTCCTCGTTCCAAGGCAAGTATTATTGGATGATCTTTGTACCATTCATCGAATTCATTGGAAACGGAATCGAAGGGATTCTTCATCCCTATTATGAAGTGCTGAATCGCTCATCAACTTTATGGAGATTCGGAATCATCAGCGGAGACTTGACGCTAAGGATGCGGAAAGAAGGGGACAGGCATTTCTACAAGTTGCTGCCTAAACGAATAACTGATTTAGAGATGAGCGTCGTCTATGGTCCAGTGAGATCCTGGAAAATCGGAACATATCTTGGAGTTGATCCCATCTGCATTAGTCCAAAAGTCTGCAGCCTCAACTGCATCTATTGCGAGCTAGGTGAAGGAGGAATCCTTGGCGAGCAGAAGTGCCAGTTCATTCAGACAAAGGTACTGATGGAGGAGCTTGAACACAAGAGAATGGACGAAGTCGATCTCATCACTTTTTCGGGAACAGGAGAGCCCATGCTTGCCTCGAATCTTAAGGAAATGGCGGAGGCCATCAAGGCGAGGAAGAATGTGTCCCTGGCGATCCTGACCAACTCCTGTCACTTCCTCAACAACGGGAGCATGGAAGCCCTGGAACCGTTCGACATCGTGATTGCTAAATTGGATGCTGCCACCGGGGAGACATTCAACAAAGTCAATCGGCCTCACAGTTCGATCAGCTTTGAAAGGGTGTTGGAAGGGATTCGAATGGCGGCTGCCGAATTCCCTGGGAGTTTCAGACTTCAGCTGATGTTCATGGAGGCCAACAAGAACGAGGTTGATCAGTTGGGGGACTTATGCAATGAGATTGATCCAGACGTCATATATCTGAACACGCCTTTGAGAAGGTGCGGAATCTCACCCTTGAAAGAAGCTGATATGCAAGAGATAAGGAAGCATTTCAGGGATTTCAGATTACAAAGCGTATTCTAGTCCTGGAGATACCCAAGGTCATTCTCCATTAATCATTCTCGATCAAGTATCTCTAAGAAATAAGCGCTGTATAGTGGAGAAATGGGATTATGGCCGGACATTCTGTCCTTCACCACGAGAGTGCTTACAGGAGCATCTGAGTGCTGGGTGAAGAGTATGTCATGGCCTATGCACAAGCCAACGATGAGGTTGAGCTCTGTCCCAGCCCGATTCAGCATTTCAGCCTGCATAATTGGGTTGCAGCCTTTCTCCTCCCCTTCCCGTATATACGATTCTCGAGGGATCCCCAGCTCCTCTTTTTCCACTGAAAAACACTTGCACATGATCGATGCCACGTCAAGGCCACCTTTTTCAATGATTTTGCATATCTTTCCTGCCTCCCAGACAAGTCCGGCGCAGAAGGCCACGCCCACTCTTTCCAAGCCAAGTTCTTTGCAGAAGGCAATGACTTCCGCAATCCGAGGGCGAATTGGGGTGATAGCTCCATCGATCTCCCTGTAGGTCTCCTTCTCGATCTTGGATGCGACAAGGTACATTGGGGCGACCTTTTCCTCAAGGTACCTGGATACTATCTCGCTCTCATCGATGCCCTCCTTTAGGATTGGGCAATTGGGATTGATGGGCTCTTCTCCGCTCCGGCATTCATTTCGACCGCATCTATCGCATCTGGGGTAGTCCATATTCTCAACCTTTTCTTGGAATCGGAATCGTATTTTAAAACCTGTTCCCCGTACAAGATAGCTCAAGCTTGGGCAGGATGATATTAAAAAATGAAAAACGGAGTAAGTGGTTTCTTCACAAGCTGACGAGCTTCAGGAGCCTCTCCCACCGTTCATCTAAGTTCTTCTGGATATCCTCGATGACAGGTGTCCACTCCTCTTTAAGAAGATGTCGGAAACGACCCTGAGTCTTGAGGTAATCGATAACCGGCTTCTTCTCCTTCTTGCCCTCGGCGATTCGCTTGCTCTCCGCAGTGAGCTCATACTCCCCGTTCTCAAACTCGTAAAGAGGCCAAACGCATGTCTCCACCGCGAGCTTGGCGATCTGTATGGAATCGGCCGAGTCATAGCGCCATCCCCTTGGGCACGGCGATATGGTGTTGATGAAGGCGGGACCCTCAACCTCGAAACCCTTCTGCGCCTTGGTTATCAGGTCCTTCCAGTTGTGAGGTGAGGCCTGTGCTGCGTAGGGTATGTCATGAGCGATGATAATCCGGGTAAGGTCCTTGGGGAATTCCTTCTTGCCCGGTATGCATGTACCAGCTGGACAGGTCGTGGTCTGAGCACCCAATGAGGTGGCTCCGGACCTCTGGATACCGGTGTTCATATAGGCCTCATTGTTGAAACAGACATAGAGGAAGTTGTGTCCTCTCTCCACCGCGCCGGACAAGGCTTGAAGGCCGATGTCGTAGGTTCCGCCATCGCCCCCAAAGGTCACGAAGCGAATATCCTCGGTCACCTTCCCTGTGCGCTTGAGGACGCGGTATGCGCTCTCCACACCTGCCACTGTGGCTGCCGCATTCTCGAAGGCGGTATGGATCCACGGAACCGCCCACGCAGTGTAAGGATATACGGTAGTTGAAACCTCGAAACAGCCTGTCGCATTGGCCACGACTACTGGTTTATCCGTTGCCAGCAGCACCTGCCTGGCAATTATCGCCTCGGGGCATCCGGCGCACAGCCTGTGCCCGGAAGTGAGCCTCTGGGGCTTGTCGACGAAATCGGCTATCTTCAAACTCTCACCCCCATGAAGTTGATCTTCTCACTCTCTCCGGCCGCAAGCTGACGGAACACGTTCTTAATGTCCGCTGGAGGCACGTCCCTCCCTCCAAGTCCGTAAATATAGTTGACGACCCTTGGTGCATCCTTGGCATCGAGCATCGCTGACCTTACCTCGGGGAACACGGGTCCAGAGGAACCGAAGCTAATGGCACGATCCATGACCGCGACCGCCTTCTTTCCATCCAGCACCTCCAGTATCTCTTTCTCGGGGAATGGCCTGAACATGCGGAGTTTGACACTACCCGCCTTCATACCCTCGGCCCTGAGTTCATCAACGGCGGCTTTGAGGGTGCCTGCAGTGGAGCCGATCGCCATCACGACATAGTCGGCATCATCCGTCATGTAGGGCTCTACGACATTGTAGCGTCTTCCACTGATCTTCTCGAAGTCATCGAAGACCTGATTCACTACCTTGGGCACCCTATTCATTGCCTCAACCTGCTGATACTTATGCTCGAAGTACCAATCGAAATTGTCAAAGGGACCCATGGTCACTGGGTTCTTCACGTCCAGCAAAGGGTACTTGGGCTTAAACTCTCCAACGAAATCCTTTACAACATCGTCGGGAAGGGCTTGCAGGTTCTCGATCGCGTGAGTGATTATGAATCCATCCAACCCGGTCATCACTGGTAGCTGGATATCGGGGTGCTCTGCGATCCTGAAAGCCATTATCGACTGGTCGTAGGCCTCCTGTACGTTCTCCCCGTATAATTGCACCCAGCCAGAATCTCTGGCACCCATCGAATCGCTGTGATCGCAATGTATGTTGATCGGTCCACTTAACGCTCGATTGGCCACTGCCATCACTAAGGGTGTCCTCATGGATGCTGCTACGTACAGCATTTCCCACATGAGAGCCAGTCCAGCTGAGGCGGTGGCGGTTGCGCACCTCGCACCAGCAGCCGAGGCGCCTATGCAGATGGTCATGGCCGAGTGCTCAGACTCAGAACACACATACTCTGTGTCTACCTCGCCGTCGGCGACATAATCAGAAAATGCCTCAACGATGATGGTCTGAGGCGTTATTGGATAGGCCGCCACAACATCGGGATTCACCTGCTTCCAGGCATATGCTATCGCGGTGTCCCCGTTGACTGCCATCAGTTCCATTCACTTTCCCTCCTCTACCATTTCGATGGCTTCCTTGGGGCACACCTTTGCACAGATGCCGCATCCCTTGCAGTACTTGTACTTGAACCCCTCCATCTTCTTTTCTTTGATCACTATGCTATCATCAGGACAGTATATCCAGCAGGTCAGACAGTCGATGCACTTCTCCTTATCCAACACAGGTTTCTTGGAACGCCAGGAACCGGTCTCGTATTCCCTTGCCTTTCCCGCTTCGAGGATCACACCGCCCTCTGGAACATCATGTGCAGTATCTCCAGCCATCAGTCTACCTCCTCGTAGGCCCGCTTGACGCTATTGATATTCTTCTGAATTACTTTATCCGGGAACTTGGCTGAGAATTTGGCCTGAAGCTCGGCGAGAATGCTATCCAACGACACTATACCCGATACCTTCACGAGAGCACCCAACATTGCCGTGTTTGCAATGGGTCGCCCAACCTCTTCCAGAGCGATCTTTGTAGCGTTGACCACGTGGATCTCGCCACCATCGCCGAGGGATTCCAGGAGCTTCTCCTTCCCTTCGGGGTAATTCGCAATGATTGCACCGCCGGTTTTCAATCCGCCGGTGAGGTCCACATGCCCAACCAGTGTGGGATCCAATATGACCACATAATCTGGATTGTACACCTGGCTGTGAACCTTAATCGGTTCGTCGGATATCCTGAAGAACGCCTTGATAGGGGCGCCCATCCTTTCTGGGCCAAACTCAGGGAATGCCTTGATGAATTTGCCTTCTCGTATGGCGGCTCCCGCAAGGAGTTCATTAGCAGTTACTACTCCTTGACCGCCACGTCCATGCCAACGTACTTCAACGGTTTTCACAGCAAACCCTCTGAGATTCAGAACAGCTAAGTTTGTTTTAAATTCTTCTATCGAACCTAAGTCGTGATTAATCGTTAATGTGATTAATTCATTCGATTTATGTCATCTCGGAAACGATTGTCATTAATCACAGGGAGAGAAAGCATACTCGAAAATCACCGTTTGCATTATGAGAGTTCTCGCAATGTCCTCGCCTAATATCGCTAAGATGACTGAAGGACAATCCTGCTTAGGAGGTACCTTTAGGAAAGACCATATCCTTTATCCGACAAGAGGTCATATGGTTAAATACCGGCTTGGAGTTGTGACTCCGGCTTGCCGCTGGGATGCGTTCGGTACGGGGATGAATCATGAAGAAAATACTCAGCATATCCGACCTAAGCGTCAACGACATCGATATAGCGGGCGGTAAGGGTGCGAACCTTGGGGAGCTTACCGAGGCCGGGTTCCAGGTCCCCCCTGGCTTCGTGCTCACCACCGCTGCCTATGATTACTTCCTGGAAGAGAATAATCTGGAGGAAAGACTCCACTCCATATTGTCAGAGCTTGACGAGACTTCCGACAAGTCTCTTCACAAGACATCGAAAGCCATCTGCGATGCCTTCGAGAATGCAGAGATGCCGTCTGAGCTCACAAAGATGACGATCGATGAATTCAATAGGCTCTTCGGGGGAAACGGTCAATACGGCCTGGTCGCCGTAAGATCCAGTGCCACTGCCGAGGACCTCCCGACTGCGAGCTTCGCGGGACAGCAGGAGACTTTCTTGAACGTGTTTGAACCCGAGGATCTTTTGAACAAGGTCAAGCGTTGCTGGGCATCGCTGTTCACTCCCAGGGCAATGTCCTACCGGGCTACTCAAGGATTCGAACATGACAAGATCAAGCTGGCAGTTATCATTCAAAAGATGGTGCGGTCGGATGTTTCCGGAATCATGTTCACGGTGGATCCCAATTCCGAACTTCCCCACATCATCATCGAGGCGGGCTATGGTCTCGGAGAGGCTTTGGTGAGCGGAAAGGTCACTCCCGACACCTATGTCGTGGAAAAGTTTCACAAGCGCATCATCAACAAGCGGGTTGCAAGCCAGACCTGGAAGCTTGTTCGAGGAGAAACCGGGGAGACCATAAGACTCGATATCGAAGAAGATCAGCAGAATGCCCAGAAACTGCCTGATGAGATAATCCTTTCTCTTGCGGAGGTGGGGAATCAGGTCGAACTGCATTATGACCGTCCCATGGACATCGAATGGGCGATGGAGGACGGTGAGCTATATCTTGTACAGGCTAGGCCTGTTACCACCTTAAAATCGAATTCTTCAAACCATCTGCGGATTTCAAAAGGAGGTACCGAGATGACCGTGAAAGATGAGACCAAGGTCGAGAACATAATCACCAAGGGGCTTGCTGCCAGTCCAGGAAGGGTATCTGGCAAGGTGATCCTCCTAGAGGGCGACATGAGCCTTGACTTGGTGGAGAATGGCGATATTCTTGTCACTCAGATGACCACTCCGGACATGGTTCCAGCCATGACCAGGGCCGCCGGGATAGTGACTGACGAAGGGGGAATGACATGCCATGCGGCAATCGTCGCACGAGAACTCGGCATCCCCTGCGTTGTGGGAACCACAAACGCCACGAAGCTCATCCATGACGGTCAGTTGGTCACCGTCGATGGCAACATAGGGGTCATCATCGAAGGCGTAGAGGAGGTCAAGGAAGAGCCGAAGCCGACCATCATGGCGCAGGCTACACCGGTCACCGGGACCAAGATACTGGTCAACATTGGAATACCCCAGAAGGCAGAAGAATATGCTAGGCTGCCAGTTCAGGGAGTCGGTCTAATGCGGATCGAGTTCCTGTTTACGAGCTTCGTAGAGGAGCATCCCCTGAGCCTAATGAAGCAGGGAAGGGGTGAGGAGCTGGTGAACAAACTCGCGAATGGTCTGGCCATCGTGGGCAGGGCCTTCTATCCTCGTCCAGTGGTAGTGAGAACATCTGACTTCAAGACCAACGAGTACCGGGAAATGAAGGGAGGCGAGGCATACGAACCCCAGGAATCCAATCCAATGATAGGTTGGAGAGGATGCTCCCGATATGTATCTGAGGAGTACCACGAGGCCTACAAGCTGGAACTGATGGCGATAAAGAAGGCAAGGGAGGAAATGGGGCTCAAGAATCTCTGGGTAATGCTCCCCTTCGTCCGCACAATCGAGGAGCTAAGGATCATCACCGCGATGATGGACGAGGTTGGTCTCAAGAGAGACAGAGACTTCAAGCTCTATCTCATGGCCGAGGTGCCCTGCAACATTTTCATGGCAGAGGAGTTCTCCGAACACTGTGACGGTTTCTCCATAGGATCCAATGATCTGACCCAGCTGATCATGGGAGCCGACCGGGACTCAGAGATACTTGGGAGAATGGGCTACTTTGATGAGAGGAACGAGGCGATCAAGAGAGCCATAAGCCACCTCATAAGGGTCGCTCACTCCAAGGGCAAGGTTGTTTCAATATGCGGTCAGGCCCCATCGGTCTACCCCGAATTCACCGAGTTCCTTGTGAGAGAGGGCATCGACAGCATTTCCCTGAACCCAGATACCGTGATCAAGACCATTTCCATGGTCGCATCTACGGAGCAGAGGATAATCCTTGAGTCGCTTCGCAAAAGGGATTGAGTTTGCCTTTAGATAACGGAAAAACGATGAAACAGCGCAGCTTCTAATCCCTTAGAAGTCTTGTGGTTATCTCCACGAATGGATGTCTGGAGCCTTCAATGATCTCGACATCCTCCATGGTCTTGAGGCCCCTCTCCTCTGCGCTCTTCTCCATGCCAAGGTCGATCTGGACCTCAGGCTCCAGAACGAAGGCGGAGAACTGCTTGACACCCATGTTCTTGGCTGCGAGAACCCGATGGTGACCGTCCACTACCACGAAATGATCGTTCTTCTGGATCACGATTATCGGTTCTACCAATCCCCGTTTGATCTCGTGTTGCCTTCCTCTCAGTTCATCGGCGTAGATCTCGTGTTGAGTGGGTCTGAGTGATTCGATAGGGACGACCTTGCGGCGAACATTGATACGCACCTGGTTCTTGGATTCTAGAAAGGTCTTCACCATCAGTACCTTGCTGGGGGTTGCCTTCTCGATATGAGAGCGCACGATATCTATATTGGATATTATTCCTACCAGATTTCCTCTCTCGTTGACCACGGGCAGGTTCCTAAGCCCATAGCGAAATAGCACGCGTGTAGCGTCATCGATGCTCATCTTGGGAGAAACAGTGATGGTTCCTCTTCGGATGATATCCTTGACCCTGGATTCTGGGTTTGAGGCAGCCCTGAGAAGCTCCTTGGCGGTTATGAAGCCGACCAGGTGGCCATGCTCTGCAACTGGCAATCCGTGGAACTCGGTTGATATCAGCTTCTCTGTGGCTTCCTCTATGGTGAAGTCTGGGGGAATGGTCACGATGTTCCTGACCATGTAATCCTCGACGAGAACCTTCTTCTCCATTTTCCGCTCCCATTCTCCCTAAGTCAAAGGGGTCTCAAATAAGTTGTGTCCAACATATCAATCTCCAACTTATGCTCGATGTCATATTATCATTGGTTTAGACGATGAGGGTTGCTTGCTCCTGTAGAATCATCTGAAGTCCTTGGACCTCTTGGTGACCGAGGTCAGAATGGATGGCCAGTCATCACCTGTCCGAGCAATAGGACTAAATACAGGTATCCTATTTCCGAGACAACACGAAGGCCCCGGTAGTGTAGCGGCCTATCATCCAGGCCTGTCGTTCTCCCCTGGGGGAGCAGATAGCCTGGGACCCGGGTTCAAATCCCGACCGGGGCGCCACTCCTTTACCATTTTAATTCGGGCGAAGGCGCAATCCCATTATCACGACCACTCCTAAGCCCATCAGGGCGATGATGACCAGGAACGGTGTCCAGTCCTGTGGATCATCTCCCTCATCGACTTGCTGTGATTCCACCGCAACTTCGATGGACACGAGGTTGTTGTCCTCGCTGATCTCGACAACCCCAGCATCGACCTGGAATGCGATCGTGTGATTTCCTACCGTCGGCACCCAATCGAAAACGAAAGAGGCGTTCGATCCGCTCTCCAAAGAGAAGGTCGTTGTGCTCTCTACCAAACCGTCCAGTGTGAATACGAGGATGGCTTGTTCCACATCCAAGGAACCGGAGTTAATCACCACGATCGAGATGGTCACTGCCTCACCCGCGACCGGGGTCTGGTCCATCTGGATGGAATCATTTCCCAAGACGAGTTCGGATACCCGTATCCATATCTCCTGTTGAAACAGGGAGGAGTTATCATTCTCGTCTATCACTATGAGTGAGACCGTGTAATAACCCTCTAGAGTGAAGGTGTGAATTGGATTGACTTCGGTCGAGACCTGACCGTCTCCGAAGTGCCAATGATGGGATATTGAATTTCCATCTGGATCATACGATGTGCTGCTTAGATGAATCATATATGGTGAAGAGGGATCCAAGGACCAGGAGAAGTTCGACACTGGAGCCAGGTTGAGCACATCGAGCACATGGGAGATATTGGACTGGAAGCCTTGATCATCGACGACAGACAGTGTGATCTGATAGACGCCTGGTCTATCGTAAGTATGGTTGGGGGAGGGCGTGTGACTTCCGGTTCCGTCGCCAAAACTCCAGGACCAGTTGACAATGATCCCGTTCTGGTCCAGGGAAAGGTCATGGAAAGAGACCTCCATAAGGCTGTAGACCTTTTCAGGGGAGATGATGAAATTCGCGATGGGAGAGTTATTCTCCACCCTCAACTCCATCATTGTGATGTTCCAATCATCGGCATCATCCCATACGGTCAGACTAATAGTATAATTCCCAGCCTCGGTGAATGAGTGGACAGGATAGCGCAGATTGGAAAAACTACCGTCTCCGAAGTCCCAGTACCATTCCATGATTGCCCCATCCGAGTCCTGAGACAGGTCTATGAAGCTCACTTCCTCTCCTGAGAATAATAAGGAGGGATTGACATCAAAAAGAGCAGTCGGTGGCCTGTTGGTAGCCTGTATGACGATCGAGGCGCTGGCATCTTCTCCGGAATCGTCAATAACCTCCAAGGTAACGTGATAAGAACCCCATTGCTGGAATGAATGCGTGGGATTCCTTAGTGAGGAGTATGTTCCATCGCCGAAGTCCCAGCTCCATCCAACGACCTCCCCATCAATATCGTAGGAGAGATCGTGGAAGTAGATCTCCTGTAAAGTCAGCGGATCGGTTGGAGAACAAGAGAAATCGGCCACTGGAGCTTCGTTTCCCACAACAATGCTGGACCGACTAGAACTTGTTCCCCCGCAATCGTCCCATACAGTCAATTTGATAGAGTATGCTCCTTTTTCAGAGTATGAGTGGCTTGGATTCCGCTCCGTGGTGTTCGTTCCATCACCCATCTCCCACAACCAAGATACGATTTGACCATCATGATCGTATGATCCATCGGTGAACGATATCGTCTCATTCACCTCAGGGAAACTTGGTGAATAGTGAATTACAGCAACGGGAAGACGATTTTGGACTGTAATTATCTTAGAAACGGAGCCCCACTGACGATTGTTGTCCATTACCCAAAGTGTGACGGTGAAGTCCCCGCTTTCCGAGTAGGCGTGGAGCACTTCATCACCGTATTCCATACTGCCGTCCCCAAGATCCCAAGTTCTATTGAGAATCTCACCGTCGGTGTCCCAGGAGTTATCTACGAACCTCACCACATCCCCAGAGTAGGGAGAAGATGGGGTGGAATCGAAAAGAGCCTCGGGTGGTGAGTTGAGTTCTGTGCTCGGAAACATCAGCGGATAGCTATCTACGCATATAGTCCCAGGAATGTCATAGGGGTCATCCCCAATGCCATCAGCATCGGGCCAGTTCTGATCGGGTCCAGAATACCTATCATCAGCGGTGTAGGAGTCCCAGAAATTACCACCCTGTTCATAGGAGCCGTTGAAAGCAGCGTTTGAATCGCAAAATACATCACGGCTGTTCGTTGTGAAATCGTTCCCGATGATGGTGCAGTTGCTGGATCCTACTATCCTCATACCCGCAAAGTTGTCGTGAAAGGAGCAGCTCTCGACCACGATCGATGTTGAGTCGACCAGAAGAAGACCCTCTCCGTTGCCATGAAGGTCAAGTTTTGAAAGAGTTCCATTAGAGCATGATACGATCGCAATATAACCCAGTGAAGAGTTCGCTTCTATCGTGAAATCATCCTCACCCATCATGTAGAGAACCTCCCCAGAGCTGACCTGGTTCCCTCTCACAAAATGTATGAAATGCGAAAGCTCAGTTCCATTGAAGGAAAGATCTCTGGTGCTATCGATGAGCGTGTTGTTGACGAGTGTGAGATTCGTTGATCGGTCCACGTTCAGACCTTCGTCACAGTTGAGGATGGAGCAATTCTCAATTGATAGATCTCTTGAATCTTCAATACTCATCCCGGTGGAGCAGTCCTCTACGACGATGGAACGAATCGACCCTGTAGAATTCTGGATGATCATCGCAGCATTTACCTGAGCCGCAACAAGGACATCGATGTTCACACCGGTGGAGTTGGCGACGTGAACTCCTATCTCACTATCCTCAAATGTGGCATTGAAAATCGTGGGGTGACTTCCTTCGATGTATAGTCCACCGCCGGTGAAGGAGGAGTTTTCAAGGTTCAAGGTACCTTGGACCAACATAATATGGAGTTTGGAATCAAGCGTTTCCAGGTTAGCCCCCACGACCTTCAGATTGGATCCTTCTTCACAGACTATGGCGAGATCGTTTTCGATATTGAAATGGATGGAGGAATTGATTATCTCCAAGTTGCCCCGAACTTGAAATGAGGGATACTGGGATGTGGAATTGATGAATAAGGTGGAATTGATTATCCTCAAAGTCCCGTTCTCCTCAATTGAGAAGAAGAAGTCCTGATAAGATACGACATCACGAATCTCTTCTAGTCCTGTAACCCTGCATCCTACTTCCACCTGGAGTGAGAGCTGGTCATTGGAAGTCCAGTTGTCCGATGTGAGATTTGTCCTGACGGTCAACGTCTGAATCCCAGGATTTGAGGGTGTCCAGATTAGATTCGCCTCAGCGGTTCCGTTCATGGGAACATCAACATTGGTGTAAGAGACGACATCCCCTCCGATCTCCAGCTCGACCGGTATCCCGAACTCGTCAACCCTACCGAGATTGCCTATCAACGCATGAACGCTGCATTCCTCCCCTGCGAATGACTCATCTATTTCGACATCGAGAACGATTGCATCATGCACCCTCTCTTCCACGAAGTGGATCTGGGCCTCAGGATCACCGAGAAGATTGAGGGTCATGAAGCACCACCTCATGGACCCCGTGTCAGAGATCATGGGGACAAGGTCGGTCTTTGCGTCGACAAGGGCGGGACCAAGACCTCGTATGTTCTCCTGGAATATGGCATCGAAGAACTGTTTATCGTACTGCTGTGAAGATCCGTCAGTGTCACCAGGAGAATACCAGCCCTCTCTGGAGTTCACCAGCATGGCAACCGCACCATGTTCCGAGCACAGGAACTCCTCGGCGATGGTGTCCACATTATGGTCAAATCCGCCTATGAAACACGCCTGTGAGAAGAGGATGAAGTACTGGTCGTTGCTCAGAGAATTCACGCTGGATATTGAAAGATCTGCAAAGCTATCGTAATCCCCGTGTCCCATGTGGTTGATCAGTTGAACACCATCATTCATCGCTGTGATGAATGCCTGCGAAGAGAAGGTGCTATCCTTCTCGTAGAGAGTCCTCACCTCAATCTCCAGGTCTCCTTCCGGAAATGTCTCATCTCTGATCTCATCCTTGTAGTCAGCTCCCCAGGTTGGTTTGCTGTCCAGCTTCTCTGCAACTAGAAGAACGGAGTTCAGATACGGCGAGTCGATAGCCTTCTCATAATCGATGACTTTGTTGACGAAGTTGACGGCCTCTTGAGGAGAGTCTACTGTGGCTCTGCCCACATTGACCTCCAACAGGAGATCGGCCTCGTCCCCTAGGCTTCCCCCGCCTTGGTTCCCCCCTTCTCCGTAAATACCATCATTGTCATCATCCCAGCTGCCGTCCAGACCTGCGAAGTATGCATCTGCGGGAATATAGCTGGACAGGCTGTGTATCACTCTCACTTCCCTGCAGGGCAGGATCTCTACATCGCCGGCTAGCAATACATAATCAGTTCCCTTGGTCTGGTAATAGTCAATGATGAAGTTGCGGATCTGGGTTTGGGTATCATTGCCAGTGTCCTTGTGGCTTTGAGGATCGCCCCAGTAAAGAGGATTGGAGGTTATTGACTCAATGGTCACAATCTCCCCAGTAATATTCTGAAGGTAACGGGAGTAGGAGCCCCTTTCCATCTTCCATTCGAGCAAAGGCTCGAAAGATGACTCCAGCGATGAGGATGTGATGATGACATACTCTGCTGTGGCCGTTAAGGAATCGAGTGCAAGACCGATGCTGTTCATGGTTCTCTCACTACTGTCGGTAGCTAACTCTTGATCTAGTGGCACAGCCTCTAGAGTTAGCTTCGCCTCCTTGGCATATGTCAAATAATTAGTGACCGAGTCGTAGATCGCTGGGTAAACCTTGACCAAGGCATAGGAAGAACCGTGCTGCATCTGCACGCCCACGAATTCGACCCTTTCATCAGGGAAAAACCTCTGAGGTGCGATTGCTTTTGAATGAATGAATTTGAAATCATCCTCGCCCGAAATCGGAATTTCCTCTATGTTTGAAGCAATAGGATCAAACGGACCAATCGGCTCGAGATCGATGAATTCAGCATAAACCTCAGTGACCGAGAAGCCAGTTGGAATTGGTACCATTACACTCTCAAACGGAAGAAGCGGCTCCCCAATCCCTCCATAAAGTGGGAGATCTTCCATCACAACCTTCCATATCCCTTCCTCGCTCTCAAATGATATTTCGGGAAAAGTAAGATCGTCCCCCCATACCCAAGATTCAGCAGAGTTTTCAGCTGTTCCTGCTGAGAAAGATGTGCCCAAGCTCGATAGGAGCACGATAGCTGATAGAGACACAACCAGAATTGCGACATGGGCACTCTGCCTCAGAGGCATGGCTACAATAGAACACAATCCGGCTAGAAATAGATTGGCTCATGAATTGAATCGGCTGGCCCTCATGCTTCGAATCGTATGCATAGTGTATCCAGCTTCTTCACCAGATTCCTGGAGATCATCCCTGTCTCCAACCAGCAGGCATTGAATACCCCGCTGGGTACAAGGCAGGTAGGGGTTAAGAAGGCTTCAGCAGCCTTCTCGAGTATCTTCGAGTCCCTGAACTCTGAGTAATCCTGTATTCCCAGCTCCTTTATCAATTCCGCGTATCGGGCAACGTCCTCGCAGGTGGTTTCTATTCTTACTTGGAGGGTACCATCCCCCGAATCCTCGACCTCGATCGAGGTCTCGTGGGAGCAAAGGGGCATGTCGACTCTAACCTTGGATGTCATGTTATCATCCACTTTTGAATAAGCAACTGGGTATAAGTCCTTGATGCTCAACGGTCTGGATTTCAGAGATCCTTGCCGTTATTGCAGACGCTGATGATGTTAACCCTATGGGCGCCTATCTCTTCGTCATACTTCACATATGCTCGTATCTTGAACACCGCCTCAAGATTCTCGGATGTGAGGACTTTTTCCACTTTACCCGCTGCCCTGATGGAGCCCTCGCTGAGCATGATCACGCGATCGCAGTACCTGGCAGCCAAGTCGAGATCGTGGGAAACCATTATCACGGTGAGTCCTTCACTTTTGGCCAAGTCTTGGACCAGATCAAGTACCTCAAGCCGATGGTTGACGTCCAAGTGAAGAGTGG
This sequence comes from Methanomassiliicoccales archaeon, assembly GCA_013415695.1. Taxonomy (NCBI): domain Archaea; kingdom Methanobacteriati; phylum Thermoplasmatota; class Thermoplasmata; order Methanomassiliicoccales; species Methanomassiliicoccales archaeon. Next base: position 28,365 of record JAAEEP010000011.1, read on the forward strand.
GTTCATCCAGAAGCAGGACCTTAGGCCTCTGTGCCAGGGCACGGGCAATGATGACCCTCTGCCTCTCACCCCCGCTTACTTGATCTATCTCCCTGTCCGCTAGCCTGAGGACGTCTGTCATTCGCATGGCCCTCTCAACGATCTCCATGTCCTCTTTGGATTCCCGCTGGAATGTCTGTAGGGCAGGTGAACGACCCATCATCACAACGTCCATGACAGAGAACGGGAATCTTATCTCGTTGTTCTGGGGAACGACACCGACCTCAAGAGCGATCTCCTTGCGTGATAGCTCCTTCAAGTTCTTTCCCTCGAGAAGCACGGTGCCCAATCTTGGCTTCAGGACGCGGTTGATGCACTTCAGCATGGTGGTCTTGCCCGAACCATTGGGACCTATGATGCCCACCATCTGCCCTCCGCACACCTGAAATGAGATATCGGATAGCACGTCCACGCTATTGTAGGCGAAGCTTATTCCGTCCACCTCGAGTCTCACATTACCACCCCGTCAGACGCCGCCTTCTTCTCAGAAGATAAATGAAGAAGGGTGCGCCCATTAGCGCTGTTATTATGCCCACGGGGAGTTCCTCCGGGGCCATTATCGTTCTAGCTAGAGTGTCCATATATATCATGAAGATTGCCCCCACCATGAGGGTGGTGGGGAGCAGTATCCTGTGATCAGGTCCCACGAAGATACGCATGATATGTGGGACGATCAGTCCCACGAAGCCAATGATGCCGCTGACGGAGACAGCCGCAGCGGTCATTAGGGAAGAGGCCACCAACACCACAATGGTCACCTTTTGAGTGTCTACCCCGAGGTTCACCGCGTGTTCCTCTCCTATCATCATGGTGTTTAGATCCCTAGAGATGATGAATACCATGACCGATCCCGCTACAATGAACGGTATGATCACTAAGACTTTGGTCCAGTCCGCACCCCATAACCCTCCCATCATCCAGAAGACGATAGAAGCGAGCTGGTCACCGGAAAGGTACTTCATGAAGGATACCAAGGCGGAGAAGAACGCACCTACTGCTATCCCAGAGAGAAGCAGTGTCTCCACCGGCGTACGTCCATTCACCTTCGAGATAGAGTAGACCAGGAACAGAGTGAGAAAGCAGAAAACGAAGGCCATGGCCGGAACCGCGAAAGCACCAGTGGCAAAACTAACCCCAAGCACGATGGCAAGAGAAGCCCCGAACGCTCCGCCGGAGGATAGACCAAGGATGTAAGGGCTGGCCATCGGGTTCTTGAAGAGACCTTGCATTGCCGCTCCAGAGAGTGCAAGTGCGGCTCCCACCAGACCGGCCATCATGATCCGGGGAAGTCTGATGTCAATGATTATGGTCCTATTGTTTCCCGTTCCCTCTCCACCCAGAAGTATTCTGATAACCTCACTAAAGGAGATATTGACCATCCCAATAGATATCGTGACAATAATTGAGATGAACAGCGCCAACACTAGAAGGACGAGAATCAACGTCCACCTCGAAAGCTTATCCGAGTACAGTGTGGTGAGATCGGGCTCTTCCATTTACCCCTGCCTCTTGGGTCCGGTGAAAGGTTTCCTCCTATTAATGTAAAATGGAAAAATGAAAGTGGTTTGTCCTGTCCTATACCAAGTCAGGATGGAACCAGTGGGCAAATGTCTGAAGAGCCTCGACGATTCTAGGAGTCACCGTGTTCAGATTCTGATCAATCCTGTAGATCTGGTTGTTCTCCACGGCATCGATGGCATCCCAACCCTCCAAGGATGCGATATCCTGATTGGTCTTGAGACTCTGATCCTCAATAACGATGACGTCTGGGTTCACATCGATTATGTACTCGCTGCTTGGCTGCGGATACGTGGTCGTGGCGTTTCCGTAGATATTGATGCCACCAGCCATCTCGATGAGGTCATTGGTTATGCTTCCTAGACCTATGGATTTGCCTGAGCTGAGCTCAAAGTAGACCTTGGGCTTTTCCTCCTCGGTCAGGTTGGAGAGGGAACTTGATATATCATCTATGATCGACTCCATCCCTGAAACGAGGTCCTGAGCTGCTTGGATTCTTCCGGTGGCATTCCCTATGGACTCGATCGTCCAGAGTATCTCCTGGATGTTTCCAGGGTAGTATACTAGGACCGGTACTCCCAACCCCTCAAGGGTCTCTATGGTATTGGTCTGATATCCCCAGCATATCACACAATCTGGGTCCAGAGCCATCACCGCCTCCTGATTGAGGGTGTAACCGCTCCCTACATTGATCTTTTCCAAGGCTGCTGGAGGATAGTCGCTGTACTTGTCAACCCCGACAACCTGATCTTGAGCCCCTATGGAGAAGAGAACCTCAGTGAAAGACCCTCCTAGGGAAATAATCCTCTCAGGATACTTGGGGATGGTGACATTCTCACCTCTCCAATCGGTTATCTCTACAGTATCTCCAGTTCCATCTTCATTGTTATTATTCAAATAGATGAAGCCGCCCACGACACCCGCCATAATAACTATTATGATGATGGCGATTGCGGCCATCGTACGATTGTTTGCCATTACATTACCCCTATTTCCATTTAATCCGTAACACTATTAACATATATTGTGTTACGAAAGGGGTAATAGTGCTACTCTTCTTAAACAATTCGCATATTTATTAGCAAGAACTTGAAAAAAGGTATTAAGAATGCGCAATTTTGGAGTATGCAGGACGATGTTGGTGTCTCTGATTGACCGGCATTTCGCCCCGATCAAGAAAAGGTATCGCCAGAAAATCTTAAGTAATGAACTTCATTGAGCGTACTATGCGGAGCCTCCTTAGGGCTAAGATCCACAGGGCAAAGGTCACCGAGGCCGATCTCGATTACGTGGGGAGCATAACGATAGACTCAGCACTGCTTGAGAAGGTGGACATATGGCCGGGAGAGAGGGTTCTGGTCTCGGATCTCAATAATGGCAATAGGTTCGAGACATACGTTATAGAGGGGAGTGCTGGCTCGGGAATTATCGGAGTCAACGGCGCCGCAGCGAGACTGGTGGATGTGGGAGACGAGATCATAATCATGGGATTCGAAATCACTGACCATCCTATAGAACCCAAGGTGATACTCGTTGATGATGACAACCGCTTCGTTCGACAGCTATGATGCGGTCGCAATTCTGATGTTTCTTAATCACACTTCTGCATATTGATATCGGGGGAATTCATATCAAGGTCAAACTCTACAGCGACGGGGGTGCAAGGGGCAACCCGGGTGATGCAGCCTATGCGTACATTATCTGCGCGGAGGACGGGAGAATAACTAAGGAGAGCTCGAGATACATTGGATTCTCCACCAACAACGAGGCAGAGTATTCGGGCCTCTTGGCCGGTCTTGAGGACGCTTGGAACCTTGGAGCCCTCGAGGTCGAGGTAATCATGGACAGTGAGCTCGTGATCAAGCAGATGAGAAAAGAATACAGGGTCAAGGCAAGGAACTTGAAGCCATATTATGATGAGGTGGTGAAGAGGGTAAAGGATTTTGAAAAGGTCACATTCACTCATGTCAAGAGGGATGATCCCATGATCTCACGAGCGGACACCTTGCTCAACCAGGAACTCGACGATCATGAGCTCTTGAAGAAAATCAAGAAGAGCTGAATCAAAGGAAGAATTCTGCGAGACCCGGAAGGTCCACCAATTTCTGCTCCCCAGACTCCATGTTCCTGATCGTGACCGAATCCTGCTCCAACTCCTTCTCGCCCACGATAATGGCGTACTTGGCACCCACCGAGTCAGCATACTTGAAGCTCTTTCCCAAGCTCCTTCTCATGAGATCCACATCGGCCCTAACACCGGATCTTCGAAGCATAGAGACGATCTCGAAAGCCTTGCTCCTCTGTGCGTCCTTGACCGGGATAACAAAGGCGTCCAAGCCCTCGACCTCCAACTCCAGGCCCTCGTTTTCAAGCGCCAACATCACCCGGTCGAAACCGATTGCGAAGCCTGTAGAGAACACCCTCTCCCCTCCGAATAGTTCTGATAGAGAGTAAGACCCGCCACCACAAACCTGCTTCTCTGCGCCAAGGCTCGGAGCTTCTACCTCGAAGACGATACCAGTGTAGTAATCAAGACCTCGGACCACCCCTAGATCGATCTGGACGTTTTCGACTCCGTAGCTGATTAGGACTTCTAGTACTCCCTTGAGATGATCGATGGCCTCGCCCTCCATGCCCTCGATCACAGAAGCATCTCCGCAGATCTCAGTGAGATCGAATATCTTGTCAATCATGTCATCTTCCATTCCGGCCGCCTGCATCAGGGGCCTAGCCTCCTCGTACTGCTTCTTGTCCAGTTTCTGCAGCACAATGGCGGATGACTCCGTGTCGAGACCTTCATCCTCAAGTATCTTCCTCAGTATTCCTATATGCCCTACCCTGATGGTGTATTCCTTCAGACCGATGGCTTCCATGATGCTGGCGGCAAGGCCTATCACTTCCGCATCGGACTCTGGGGTCTTGGTGCCTACGAGTTCGACCCCGAATTGGTGAAATTCGCGGTACCGACCGCTCTGAGGTCGCTCGTAGCGAAAACAGGGGCCTATGTAGAGTACCTTCAAAGGTCTGGGATTATTGCTCAGATCGTTCACGAAGAATCTGATGACCGGAGCCGTTAGCTCGGGCCGAAGCGAGATGTCCCTTCCCCCTTTGTCCTGGAAAGCATAAATCTCATCGACGATGTTCGGCCCAGATTTCAGGGTGAAGAGCTCGGTATGCTCGAAGGTGGGTGTAGCAACCTCCCTGAAGCCGAAGCCTCGAGCGGTGGAACGCATTATTCCCTCGAGCCATCTCCTTTTCTCCATCTCCTCAGGACCGAAATCCCTGGTCCCCCTGGGCCGCTGAATCATATCCTGAGCAATGTATAGGTCGATATTAAGGGTTTCTAGAATCACTTGCCATATGGGTAATCGATTGCCTCTCAGAAGCTGTTGAGGGCATTGTCCATATCCTCCTTGAGGTCCTCAATATCCTCTATGCCCACTGACAACCTGATGAGCTGGTCTTTGATCCCCATCTTTGCCCTGTCCTCTGGCGATAGTGCGTGATGGGATGAATTCAAGGGCATGCTGGCTAGACTCTCGACACCGCCCAGGGAGGTCGCCATAGCGAACAGCTCGAACGATCTGAGAACATGTTCGGCGTCTTGCCTGCTACCCTTGACGTTGAACGAGACCATGCCGCCGAAGTCGCGGAGCATCTTCTTTGCCAGAGAATGCTGCGGGTTGGACTCCAATCCAGGATAGTAAACACCATCCACTCGAGGATGGTCTTCGAGGAACTCCGCCATCGCCATTCCGTTCTCCGAGTGCTTCTTCATCCTCAGAACGAGCGTGCGCATCCCCCTCAGCAGGAGGAAAGCGGCAACGGGGTCAGGCGATCCACCGAAAACGATCCTCTGATCCCATATGGCCTCCATATCATTTGAGGAGCCTACAACCGCTCCCGCGAGAACGTCGGAGTGACCGTTCAGGAACTTGGTGCAGGAATGGATCACAAGGTCAACGCCCATTTCGATCGGGTTCTGATTCACGGGGGTGGCGAAGGTGTTGTCCATGACCACTTTGGCTCTGGCCTCGTGGGCTACCTTGACAACTTCCGGGACATCAGTGATCTTAAGCAGAGGGTTGGTGGGTGATTCCAGATAGACTATCTTGGTTACATCGCTTATGGAATCCACGATCTGCTGTGTGTCGGTTGAATCAACTAGACTGACTTCAATGCCCATCCTGGGGAAAGAGTTGCGCATCAGGTTGAACGACCCTCCATAGACATCCTCAACTGAGACTATGTGGTCCCCTTTGCTCAAATATGTGAGAAGGGTGGTGGAGATCGCGGCCATCCCAGAGGAGAACAACAGTCCCTTCTCGGCCCCCTCCATCCTGGCCAGCTTGTCTGTCACCGCCCTTTCAGTTGGGTTTCCGTACCGGAGGTATATGTAGGTACCATCGGGCACCTCCCCCTCCCATGTTAATGGATCCTCGGTCGGGAAGAAATAGGTTGACGTCTGAAAGATAGGTGTGATGACATTTCCAATCTTGGAATCGATATACTCGCCGTACCTCGCGGCAATCGTCTCCATTCCTTTGAACTTCTTTATCTTGTCTGACCTGCTCTCGTTACCGTTAGCCATACGAGTCCCCCTCTGTACCTATTCCCCTACAGTCGTTTAAACAATAGATGAGAATGATCCCCTCTTTGATAAGGTTTCGCCGATTCAGCTAGGCAGAGCCGTTCCTTCTGATGATTATTGAGATTATATCTCCATCTTTGACCTTATGTTCTAGCCCGACGGTTTGCCCCGGAAACTTCGCGCTCTTTCCCCATACATTGGCATAGCGGAAGTTAGGTCTGAATCCACGGTGTATCTGATCACATACCTCCCCAATGGTACTGCTCCTTCTGACGATCATGGGTTCATCCAGGTCAGCCTCTTGTCCTTGTGGCTTCATGTAGACCCGGATTAGATCAAGTTTTTCGAAGATCGCTTCAGTGAGCACTTCAAGTCCCTCATCTTTCTCTGCGGAAACCGGAATTGGGTCCCATTCGGAAAGTTCTTCTAATAAGAATCTTGCCCGCTCCTCGTCGACAAGGTCGATTTTGTTCAGGATAACCAATGCGCTGCTGTAGATCCTGTTTCCGGTCAACACATCGATGAGCTGATCCTCGGTGATATCCTCCCTGATGACTACATCAGCATTGATGTAACCGTATTCCATCACCACGATCTTGGCAATCTCTTCGTCGATCTTGGTCAGCTCAACTGTGGACTTGATAGTGACCCCCCCGCGCTCACGCCTGTATATCACCACATCTGGGGAATGCTGATTCAACCTAAGGCCCGAGTCTTGCAGCTCCCGGACAAGCACCTCCACGTGTGTCTCGAAGACATCCAGAATGATAACGATGAGATCAGCAGATCTGACTACGGAAAGTACCTCCCTCCCCCTTCCCTTACCCTTGGACGCACCCGCTATCAGCCCAGGGAGATCGAGCACCTGTACCTTCGCATGGTCATGTTCCATGATGCCTGGAATGACATCCAGCGTGGTGAAGTGATAAGATCCCACATCGCTATTCGCATCAGTGAGCTTATTCAGGAGAGTGGACTTGCCAACGCTGGGAAACCCGACAAGAGCGATGGTGGCATTGCCAGATTTCTTCACACCGTAACCTTTCCCAGTACCTCCTGAGGAACGACGTTTCTCAAGCTCCTCCTTGAGGCGGGCCATCTTAGCCTTGAGGCGGCCTATGTGCTGCTGGGTCGCCTTGTTGTAATCGGTCTTGGAGATCTCCTCCTCGATGGCCTTTATCTGCTCCTCGATGCTGCTGGACATCTACCTTCCCTGCACGATGTGGGTCCCTGCCCTTCCTTCAAGAGCCTTCTCAAGGAGTTCTGGCATCGTAATTATGACCTTCACTCCACCGCCTCTCAGGAACTCGATCGCTGCCTCTACCTTGGGGCCCATTGAACCTGGCGGGAAATGTCCCTGCGCCAGATATTCTTCGATCTCACTGGCTGTTACCAAGTCCAGGGGACATTGATCCTCTTTCCCAAAGTTCAGGTAAACACGGTCGACATCCGTGAGAAGTAGGAGAAGCTTCTCATCAATGGCACTGGCCAGGACACAGGCTGCCAGATCCTTGTCTACGACTGCCTCAACGCCCTTTAGTCCCTCTTTCTTCCTGATCACTGGAATTCCTCCGCCGCCGGCCGCCACCACTACCTCTGATTGCCCCTCGCCGCCGAACACCAGACGCTTGATCGCCCCCCTCTCGATGATGTCCATTGGCCTGGGTGAGGGTAGAACCCTCCGAAACCCTCCTCTCCTCAGATCTTCAATGAATCTCCATCCCCTCTCTTCCCCGATCTCTCTGGCCTCCTCCTCAGAATAGTAAGGCCCGACCGGTTTTGTGGGGTTGTCGAAAGCTGAGTCGTCGGGGTCCACCAGGACCCTCGTTAATATGCAAGTGACCACTTTGTCCATTCCCAATTTTTCAAGTTCTTCCTTCATTGCTTGCTGGATCATGTATCCTAAAAGTGCCTGGGATTCGGCGACACAGACATCAATCGGCATCGGTGGAACATCGTCCCTGAGAAGCTCGTTCTGAAGGAGGATGTTACCTACCTGGGGGCCGTTGCCATGGGTAATGACCATGTCGTATCCACCCTTGATGAGCTTGGCTAGATGGACACAGGTCTCCCTCAGATTGGCCATCTGGTTGTCGAAGGTGGCTTGCTGACCTGCCCTGAGTATGGCATTACCACCTATGGCCACGACAGCAGTCTTCATAACCCAAACACCTCGAATGGCTTCGCATGAAGATTTCTAGTATTTAGGATTTCCTTCGGCCCGAACCAACTACCAGGATATGAAGGCATCCCAAATGTTAAAATGATGAAGCGCAATCCAGGCGCGATGGCTGGAGACGGCTTCAAAGAGCGTTTCGAGGAATTCAAGAAGACGAAGTGGGCAATTCCCATCGGCCTGGTGATCACGGTGATCGTGAACATCGTGCTGCTGTTGACGACATGGTATCTTTGCTTTAGCTACGCCCTCATCGCCGTCGTAGCCTTTGCGATTCCATATTATTTTGGATTGAAGAGTCTCAAGAAGCTTGCGCTTTTTGGGGTGGCGCTCTTCCTTATATTGGGAATAGTCTTCGGCATCTACACCGCTGATCTCTACAAAACGTATGAGGGAGACGCCGTGGAATCTCCCAACGGGGAATTGACCAACGGAACCATGACCGGTCTTGGCGGTGACCAGTTCCAGTACATGGTGTTCCTGAATGGCGGTAATGGTAGCCAATCCGTGTTCGTCATTGTCGAGAACAATTGGGGTTCGGAGATCGGTTACAACGAGACCATGGATCCATTGGGTCCAGCCACATCCGATGGACAGTTGTATGTCAAGAACATGACCCTGCCAAATGATGATGTATATTTCTATGTCTATGTCGCGGAAGGGACAGATGGCTGGATCTTCTCATACAGAGGTACAGGACCTATTAGGGTGCCGTTCGAAACATTTACGATAAGTTGGATCATCTCTGACATCCTGGTCGTCTTCATCAACATTGCCATCCTGTTCTTCATACTCCTGGGCCTGGTGTACTGGACCAAATCTTCGAGAGAGAGGCAAGAGAGAATGCAGAAAGAAAGGGACGAGCTTGCCCTCCCGAAGGAATATGAGGAGAGTCCCATCGAGGAACCCGGTATCCAGGAGAAGTACGTCTGCTCCGAGTGTGGTGTGGAGGTCCCATCTGACGCTAGTGAATGTCCTCAGTGTGGAGAGTCATTCGAGGAAGAGGGAGACAAGGTCAAGATGACAGGGGAGTTGAAGTGCCCTAAATGCAGTGCCGACCTCGTCGAGACCGACAAGAGGTGCTGGAACTGCGGGACCAAGATCAAGTGAACAAGGTTCGCTAACCTCACTCGATAACATTTATCTACAACACAAAGGATAAGTCAAAAAAGGATAGAGATTATCCAGCTCGGGGATGGGATGAGTTAATGGCCTCCGTAGCAGAGCAATTGGCTAGGAAGCAGAAGGAGATCTCAGTTTCAGAATTCTTCGAGAAGAACCGCCAGATACTTGGTTTCGACTCAATGACGAAAGCACTCATCATGGGCGTCAAGGAGGCAGTTGACAACTCCCTCGATGCCTGTGAGGAGGCATCCATTCTACCAGAGATCATGGTCTGCATCGACCGCATCGATAACAACGAGTACAAAGTGACTGTGGAGGATAACGGCCCCGGAATTGTGGCCAGACAGGTCCCTAACGTATTCGGAAGATTGCTTTATGGTTCGAGATTTCACGCTGTCAGACAGTCAAGGGGGCAGCAGGGTATCGGGATCAGTGCTACGGTCATGTACGGACAGATCACAACGGGAAGGCATGCTACCGTGAAGTCCAAGACAGAGGGTGAGGAGGCCGCCGTCGAGATGGACATCATGGTCAACACCAAGAAGAACAAGCCAGAGACTCTGAGAAAGGAGTTCAAGATTTGGGACGGAAAGGATCACGGCACAAGGATAGAGTTCTACATGAAAGGACGCTACGTTTCAGGACGGCAATCTGTGTTGGAGTACCTGAAGCAGACCGCGATCGTGAACCCCCATGCCACTCTTGTATTCATCGACCCGGATGGAAGGAGATTTCTGTTCGAACGGGTGAGCCACGAGCTGCCGCCATCATGCAAAGAGATCAAACCCCACCCCCTGGGCATCGAACTTGGAACACTGATGAATATGGCCTCATCTACCAAGGAGAAGAAGGTGCAGGGTTTCCTCACCAAGGACTTCTCAAGGATCAGCACCAGAGTTGCCAAGGAGATATTGGAGAGAGCTGACATCAATCCCGCGGCAAAGCCCTCAACACTCAAATTGGACGAGTCCAAGAGACTGTTGAAGGCAGTCTCCCAGGTGAAGATAATGGCACCTCAGACCGACTGTCTTTCCCCGATAGGGGAAACCCTGATAAAAAAGGGATTGAAACACGTACTTTCCGATTACAAACCCGAGTTCTACACCCCCCCGATCACTCGGGATCCCAAGGTCTACGGTGGGAATCCATTCCTTGTCGAGGTAGGCATAGTGTATGGTGGAGACCTTCCAAAGGACCAGCAGGTGACCATCCTCCGGTTTGGAAATCGAGTTCCCCTTCTGTATCAGCAGGGGGCGTGTACCATAACAAAATCCATCGAAGCCGTTGATTGGCGGCGATACGGATTGGAACAAAGGGGGGGCAAGGGCATACCATATGGGCCCGCCATAATCCTTGTACACGTGGCTTCTACGAAGCTTCCATTCACCTCCGAGGCCAAAGAGGCCATAGCAGACATGGAGGAGATCAGAGCGGAGGCTGAACTCGCCCTGCGCACCTGCGGAAGGAAACTCAAGACCCACCTCAACAAGAAGGAGACAAAGTCCAAGACAAGGGTCAAGTTCGAGATTGTCAAAGAGCTGCTCCCACAGATCGCGGAGAAGAGCGCGAGAATCGTTGGAAGGAAGGTCCCTCCGCTTGGCAAGACCATCACCAAGATAATGAATGTGGTGTGGATCGACGACTCGGTGGACTGGGTCGGGGACCGTCATAGGGTCAGTATTTCAATATATAACTATACTCCAACTGGTAAGAAGTTCAACCTTCACTCGATCATTCCAAACGGGGCGATGATCGGTGGCTATGGAGAGATCAAACCAAAGGAGATCAGGAACGATGGGAAGGTCGCCTGGGAGTTAAAGCGCATATCTTCCACTGAACAGATGAACATTGTCTACGATCTCATCGGACTGGAGAGCGACGATTACGATGATAATGAGCTTTACATCAGTGGCATCAATCCGGTGGGTGTCATAGGTGTAGAGCCCCTTCCTGGTGATTGGGACATTGAGGATGTCACTGTCGTGGAGGAAGAACCCGAGGAAGACCAGGTTGAGGAGGAAGAGGAAGAGGTCGATTACGACGAGTCTGGGGAGGTGCTTAACGATGACTGAAGAGAGGAATAATCAGGCTGTCGCCAAGTTGTACGACATCGCCGAGTCGATCTATGAGCAGATAGAGAAGGGGCAGATCCCTCGAATGGTTCTACCCCTTCGCACCAAGAAGAACATCAGGTTCGATCGAAGGACAGGTGTTTGGAAGTACGGAAAGGAGAGCGGCGCCCGCTCGGCAAAGCGTACCAAGGGTGCTCAGATGCTCCTCCGCACCATGTACATGCTGGAGTTCATCCAGGAGATGATCGAGAAGAGCAAGTCGTCCACGCTCAGGGAGATGTACTACATCTCAGAAGGGTGGGAGAAGGGTAAGTTCTCCTCCCAAGACGAGTCCAACTCCCTCGCAGAGGATCTGGAGATCATTACTGGATGTATGAGGGAGGATTTCAAGCTCCGCCCGGAAGAGGATGGAGCCAGGGTCATTGGCGATCTTACTATAATCGAGACAGATCGCAAGGGAAAGAAGAAGAAGATCAACTGCCGTGACGATGTGGGAGACTCCGGGTACAGCATCCCTTATAACGTTGAGAAGGAGAAGGTAGAACTGATCTCATCTGACGCCCAGTTCATCCTTGCTATCGAGACCGGCGGTATGTTCGATCGATTGGTGGAGAACGGCTTCGATGAGAACTATAATTCAGTCCTTGTCCACCTAAAAGGACAACCTGCCCGCAGCACGAGAAGGTTCATCAAGCGTCTAAATGAGGAGATGGGACTTCCTGTTCTGGTGTTCACCGATGGTGATCCTTGGTCATTCAGGATATTCGCATCAGTCGCTTATGGTGCCATAAAGACCGCTCATATCTCAGAATATCTCGCCACCCCTACGGCTGATTACATTGGGATAACTGCCTCAGACATCGAGCAGTTCAAGCTTCCCACGGATAAACTGACAGAGGTGGACATCAGGGCCCTAAAGGCAGAGCTCAAGGACCCAAGGTTCAATGATCAGTTCTGGCAGGGAGAGATCGAACTCATGCTGAATCTCAACAAGAAAGCTGAACAACAGGCTCTCGCCAAGTACGGTCTCGATTTCGTGACAGATGAATACCTTCCCACAAAACTCAAGGAACTCGGCATGATCTAGAAAAGGGCTTCCTTTATCCTGCCAATCACGAATTCCTTGTCAAGGGTCGACAGGAAGTGACCGAGCCTTGGGCCGGAGGTCCTTCCTATGAATATCTTGTAGAGGACCTGAAATCCTTTCTTGGCACCGGTCCCTGAGGATTTTGTGCATTCGTATACCGCGTTGTGTATGTCTTCCCCTTCCCACTGCATACCTTCAAGCGAGGATAGTATGCACTCGAGAAATCCTCTTTCGCTGCTATCCAGCTCCACCTCGGGAAGGTCGTCTAGAATTTGGAACCTGACCATGTCAGGGGCGTAACTGTTTAACCAATATCGGACACAGCGCATTCTCTCACGCAGCAGATCCATATCGGCATCATCCATCTCCACCAGATGCTCTGTTCTCTTCAGAATATCCAGTACAGATTTGAAATCGCTCCCTATCTGAATCACGCTGACCAGGTGACGGTAGGGCACCTGAACCGGCATCCTTTCGCGGACCTCTTTGGGCTGTGCAAGCTGGTATGCCCTCAGCAGATCCTCCTCTACTTCGCTGCATCCACCCGTGTAGTAGAGTCTCTCATATCGGTCGTACTCGTCCACCGAGTCGATAATGCCCAATCCCGGATCGTAATCGATGTGACGGTCAGGATTGTACCTCAGGACCAAGAAATTGAGCACCTCTGCAGGGGTTATCCTAAGAGCATCTATCCCCGTAACAACCGAACCTGAAGATTTGTGCATCTGCCCCTTCCCCTTGAGCTGGATGAACTCGTAGGCTATGGGATGAGGTGGTTCGATGTCGAACACCTCCTTGGCGAATCTGACGCCACTATCATATGACCCTCCGGCGGCTGCGTGGTCCTTTCCGAAGGGTTCGCAGGTGACCCCGAAGATCTTCCACTTGGCGGCCCACTCGATCCTCCAGGGGAGCTTGCCATCGTCCTTCCTGATATCGGCCCTCTCCTCATCTCCGCACGGACAGTTGAAGGTCACATAGGGATATTCATAGCTCAGAATCTCAACATCACCAGGTACAAAGCAACCACGACAGTCGCAGCGTGGGGTGTAGGGAAAGAATGAATCAGAAACCTCTCTACCTGTCACTTCCCTGAGGATCTGGATGACTTTCTCCTTGTGGGCGATGACGGTGTCGATAGCCTCCGCGAAGGTCCCCTTCTCGTACAGTTCATGGGTCCAGTGCACATCACAATGTACACCCAACTCTTCCAACGAGTCGAGGAAGGGTTTAATGAAGTGATGGGCGTAGCTGTCGTGTTCGGAACAGGGACAAGATATGTGGCTCAGAGGTTTTCCCACCTCTGTCTCGAATTCCTCCGAGAGGAAGGCGTACCTCTTTCGAAGGGGGTCGAATGAGTCCACTAGGTATATCAAGCTCACGTCAGCCCCAATTCCTGCTAGTGACTTTCGAAGGGCTTCAGCGGTAATGGATTCCCTCAAACTTCCTACGTGTATGAATCCTGAAGGGCTGATACCTGTTGAGATAAGGTGCCTGTTACCTTTCTCAAGAAGATTCCTTGCCTCGACGTCCGCCCAATGCATACTATCAAACTCCCGAACATCAAATCTGCGTATAAAACCTTGTTGTGCAACGCATCCAGCTTAAAGATGCGGAATTTGACTTTCGAATCACCTTGACCGGAATTGCACGATAGCCTATGACAATATGTGGAGTGAAGGAACGGCCTGGACAATGTATAAATATAATGATGGAGGATTAGTGGCTGATGGCCAAGAAGAAAGGTGATGGTTTCCAGTCGGCCGCCGGTCTCATTAGATACTTCGATTCCGAGGACGATAAGGCACTTAAGATAAACCCTTGGTTCGTCGTTGGCCTATGTGCGGCCATCGTGGCAATTGTTGAGATACTGAGAACCCTGTATCCTGTCTGATTATGATTATATTTCCTCAGGGTGACCAAGTCCTTCGTGTCCATTGAATCTTCCAGAATATCGGTGTTTTGTTCTACGTTCGACCACACTGGATGGCATTCTCATTGATTGAGCTAGTATCTTTTTAACCTAAGACGCATCAGGAACCAGATCTTGCCAAATAATCTATCTCCTCACTTGCGTTATCAATGATTGACACTAGATCACGTTAGAATCGCCGAACAAGTGCAGATCATAGGGATTCGATGAACATGAGGAAAAGAATCCAGATAATAAACCAAAGTAGTAGCAACCACCGACATTCGTAATCGATCTACTGGTTCTTGACCACGGTCTAAGTTCACCCGAAATGCTTATATTTAAGCCACTTAATCATCAAGGCCATGGCATTCGCGTCATTTCACTATGAGAAGGCTTTCGAGGACAAAGCGATGGAATATATCATGAACGCTGGCACCTCGCTGAATGTTGTCGAGAAGAAATGGGGAAGGATTTCACCCAAGACTCAGGATTGGGCATGGACGAACGTTGAGGAGGCACTCTCTAAGAAGGATGGCCTCAACGAAGAGCAGCAGGCTCGCCTTGAAGAGGTCAAAGCCAAGGTCGGCAAGTAGACCCAAAATTCTTCTCTAATTCAATACTTCTTAACGGGGAAACCCGACCTTACCCCTATTTTATTCTTAGAATTTCACGCATTGATGCAAGTCATAGATTCGCATAAAAATTAAAGATATGGGGCGTTGGATAGCGTATCCAACGGCCCGTTAGTGTTTAGACTTTCCTGCAGTCGATAGCGATCTTGCCTGGAGCCTTCCTCTGCTCCTGTCTGAGAATTTGGTTAGGCAGGTCGCTCAAGGGCTGGACATCCGCGCAGATGCTCTCGAAGTTGACACCGATCTTCTTCGCCTTCTCCATGACGGCGATTGCGGTCCTGTACTCGAACCTGCTGTATCCCCAGTCACCGAAGCAGTCGACCTCCTTGTTGCAGAAGTCCACATGCGGGTTGACCTTGGTCTCACCAGTGTTGGTGAAGTGGCCCATCTCGACGACGGTTCCACCGCGCCTTACCAGCTTGAAGGCCTCACTGAAAGCAGCGGGAACACCCGTCGCCTCCATGACGGCGTCTGCACCGATTCCATATGTGAGATCAAGAATTGCCTCCACACGATCATCGGTTGTGGGATACTCGTTCATATCGATGGTAGCGGTCGCTCCCAACTTCTTGGCCTGCTTCAGCCTCGCCGGAATGCTGTCGATGACAATGATGTTGTTCATTCCGTACACGTTGGCTGTAACTGTGTGGCACTGTCCAATTGGTCCGGCACCCTGTATCACCATGGTCTGGGAAGGATCGATTCCCTCACCAAAGGCAGCGGAGTCAGTCCCCCCGGCCTGCATCCTCTTGAATGCTCGGGTCGCCACTGCCATGGGCTCCACAAGAACCATTTCCTTCTCGGTGAAAACGCCCTTGGGGAACTTGAACACGGGCATCTGTGGCTGCAGATACACCCGCTCGGCAAAGGCACCCCAGAAGTGGGGTGGCTCATCGCACGAGTGGCCACTGATTCCTACGACCTCCATGTTCATGCAGAGGCTCTCCCTTCCAGGAGTGTTGTGGCAGAACCAGCACTTTCCACAGGTTCCCAGGCAACAGCAGATAAGGTCGCCTTCCTCGAGGGGCTTTCCAGTGTAGTCGGTCTCAACTCCCTCTCCAAGTTCCCTGACGGTACCAAACCACTCATGCCCGAGAATGTGGGGCATGGGCACAGGAAGCCGTCCGTAAACCATGTGAGTATCAGTTCCACAGACACCACAGAGGCTGACATTGGCAACAATGGTGCCAGGGTCGGCCTTTGGTTCAGGATAGTCTCGCATTTCTAAGTTGTCCGTTGAACCAGTTTTAGTCAGAACCATTGCTTTTGGCATTAGTTCTCCTCCTGACCGTTAGTATTTTTCTCAACCGTTATGAATGTTTCGACATACAGCGATATCATTTGGACAGATGGGCTTGTACTCGTTTCAATTCCGTCAACGAAATCCGAAAATGGTAGCATCAATGAAAGGAAATGAGGGGTTTAGTTTGAACGAATCTTCGAAGCGACATACTCAGCGAAATCGACCACGGGAATGCATCCTTCAGCAGCGTCAGAGAGGTTCGTTCTGCAGAATGGACATGGCGTGATGATCATTTGCGCCGCGGTGGTCTTGGCTTCTTCGACACGCTTCTTGGCTATATTGATGGCAAGATCATTATCGAAGCTCTTGACCCCGCCACCAGCACCGCAGCAAAGGGAGTTCTCTCTGCAGTGCTCCATCTCCACTAGTGTTGCGATGCGATTAAGCACCCTTCTTGGAGAGTCAAAGACCTTCATGTGTCTTCCCAGATGGCATGGGTCATGGTAGGTGACGAAATCCTCGCTCTTCCCTATGCTCAACTTCCCTTGTTCCATGAGGCGATCCACTAACTCTGTGATGTCCAAGACCTCAACGCCCTCCATCTCGTACTCCTCCTTGAGAGTCCGGTAGCACCCTGAACACGAAGCGACGATCGTCTTGATTCCGGCTTTCTCAAATTCATTGACGTTGTGATCTCGAAGCTCCTCTGCGACATCTGGGTAACCGGACCTTCTCATCACAGAGCCACAGCACCACTCATCCTCTCCCAGGACCCGATACATGACTCCAGCGGCATCAAGTATATCCATGGTCGCTATAACGGTTTCAGGTCTGCGGAAAGCGGCGGTGCAGCCCATGAAGTAGAGCGTGTCGGCCTCGGCATCCCGCTTGAATTTATTCTTGTCGGCCATCTCCGCCCCATAGGGATTGTAGAACTGGTCTATTCTCTCCCTGAGAATCCTGTGCTTCTTAGGACTAAGCCCCATATCAACTATGTCGGCTCGGGCGTCCTCGATGATGTCCAGAGTCTTGACCCCTGGAGGACAGCGCTCCTTGCAGTCACCGCAGGTGGTGCATTGGAAAAGACGCTCTACCGCCTTTTCATTCACCTCGATGTCACCATCAAGGATCGCCTTGATGAAGGTCATTCTCCCCCGAGCAGAGGCAGAATCCCAACCCAACTCACTGACCGCCGGGCAGATGGCCTTGCAGAAACCACACCTAATGCAGTACTCTAAGGGCTCCCTGTGCTTCGACAACCTCTGGAACTCGGTCACTTTTTCACCTCGAACAGCTTGCCGGGGTTCATGATTCCCTTGGGGTCGATGGCGTTCTTGATTCGCTTCATGATCTCTACGCCGACCTCTCCGTGCTCTTCGGTGAGCAGGTGCATCTTCTCTATGCCTATTCCATGCTCACCGGTGATAGTTCCCCCTAGCTCGATGGCCATTCGATTGATGTCATCATGTGCTTTGTGAGCCCTGTGACCCTCCTCAGGGACCCGCAGATCTGCGATGATTAGTGAATGGATGTTTCCATCTCCCACGTGTCCATAACTGGAGATCCGGAGATCGTGCTTCTCTGATATCTCGTTGATTCTGGTTAGTGCCATGGATATCCTGGAAAGCGGGACAACAATATCAGTGGCTATCGGTCCAGGTTTGAGCCTTACCTGGGTGGCGTAAAGGCGTTTTCTTCCAGCCCACATCTGTTCCCTCTCCTCCTTCTCAGTGGCCATTTCGATACCGAGGCAGCCTTCTTCCATGGCGATCTTTGTGAACCTGTCAAGATCCCTGTTGATCTCAGACATGTCCTCGCCATCAAGCTCGAGGAATAGCATGCCTGCAACATCTGGAAGGTTCAGGTCCGTAGTCTCGTTCATGACTTCGATGGCGATGCGATCTATCAGCTCGATCGCTGCGGGAACAATGCCACTGGTGATCGTCTTCGATACTGTGACCCCAGCCGCCTCTATCGTTTCAAAGCTGGCGACAGCGGTCGCAACCTGCTTGGGAAGTGGTTTGAGCTTGAGCGTGATTTCGGCGATGACGCCCAGGGTGCCCTCAGACCTGTTGAAAAGGTGAACAAGATCATAACCGGAGGCGGTCTTCATGACCCCCTTTCCCGTCTTGAGAACCCTTCCATCGGGAAGGATAATAGTAAGGGCCCGGAGGTAATCGGCCGTGGTGCCATACTTGACCGCCCTCATACCGCTCGCATTCTCCGCTACCATGCCGCCTAGGGTGCAGACATCACCGCTAGCAGGATCTGGGGGGAAGAATAATCCAAATGGACGGAGAAACTCGTTGAGATTGGTGAATATCATCCCTGCCTCCGCCGTTACTGTGAAGTTCTCGATGTTCAATTCGGTTACGCGATTCATCCTTGTGAGGTCAAGAACAATTCCTTTCTTCAGCGGAACGCATCCTCCTGTGAGACAGGTTCCGGCGCCTCTAGGCACTACGGGGATCTCATGCTCATTGGCGATCTTCATGATCTGTGATATCTCATCAACTGAGTTGGGACGACATACGACATCAGGGAACACACCCTTCCCCACCGCAAACGAGTCCTTTGAGTAGCAGACCAGATCCACTGGATCAGTGGAGACATTGTCTGCCCCCAAGATGTCAATGAGCCCATTGAGAATCTGTTTATCCATACTGATAGCCACCTAATCCACTCCACTTATGGGAATGGGATATATAATTTTCACCTGCTAAGAAAGATTCTTGTTAGCCTTTCCCAGTCAATTCATTGGTTTTCGTAATCAATAATAGACAACGATATTCAATCCGTGCCGAGAACGCTGGAAAAAGCTAACGCTAAAGACCTAGAAAAATAAAAAAGAAAGGGAAGGTAAGTTTGTTCTTTCCGCCTAGCGTCGCATGAACTTGTCTCTGTATGCGGTACCGATTGCGTCGGTGGCAACAAGCGCATCGACAAGGCGCGGCACGGTAAGCGGATATGGGTTGTTATGTGCATACGGATGAGCAGGATTGCAGGTCGCAGAAGCGCACATCTCCAGATCATCGTAGGTGGTACCAATCTCAGCGAGCGTGGTCGGAAGACCAACGGTCAGGCAGAAGTTGATAACTTCCTCCAAGAGAGCCTTGGGCTGGTTCTCCATGATCAGCTGAGCGATAGTACCGATAGCAACAAGATCACCGTGCTCGGGCTTGGGAGCCTGGAATCTGCCTGGAGAGTTGGTAAGGCCATCATGTATCGCATGGGCCGCAGCCAATCCACCAGACTCGAATCCCAGACCAGAGAGCAGGGTGTTCGCCATAGCTACATTCTCGTATGCGTCGGTGATGGCCTGCTTCTCGTTTGCGAGCTTGGCCAGATATCCAAAGTTGATCAGGTTCTCATAGCAGAACTGAGCAAGCTTGGTAGCGGCTGACGGAGGTCTTCCACCATCGATCAGGGCATTCGGCGAGTATGATATCGCGACGGCCTCTGCCTCGAACCTTGTCGCCAGAGCGTCTCCCATACCAGCAACGAGCCACTTTACGGGTGCCTGAACGGTCACATCTGTCGGCACGATAACAAGGTCTGGGCTCCTGTAGTAGAACAGAACAGCCTCAACGGCATGCTTTGCATCGTACTGAACCGACAGTGCGCTGCATGGAGCATCTGTGGATGGAATGGTGTTTATCAAGGCGATTGGGACTCCTGCGCCGTATTCAACGCTGGCCACTGCCTTCGCAAGGTCCATGATGGACCCGCCACCTACTCCCACAACGAAATCGGCTCCGGACTCTTTTACTTTAGCAGCGAGTCTGTCTATCTCGGGCTTCGTGCAGTATCGAACACCCTTCTCCATACCGACAATATCTAGACCGTGCTCCGCGAAGTCGGCTTTCATATCGTCTTCGATGCCGTTTATCGAACGTGTTCCGCCAAGAACGAATGCCTTGGAGCCAAGCAACTGCTTGCGTCTCCCCAGTTCTTTTACCGCGCCTGGACCGAAAACATAACGGTTCGGCGCAGCCATCACCTTAATTCGGGTGTCTATCATAGGCAATTTTTTTTCCCCCTTTGGGTAGGATCAGCTCATTTCCAGTCTAGTTCCTGAGCTGATAGTTCTTCCTCCATTGCAATAAAGAAACGAACTGTATTTGTAACTTTCGGAGTGTCCAAATTACCAACCTCGAATCTTCGCACTGTTTCTTCTGTAGTATGTAAAGTCAACTGGATATCCATATGCTGTCATGGTAATTGCTGAATCAAGGGTAACCTTGCTCAATCCAGTACTCAGCAATCTCCAAGGGCGTCGCGATCCAAACGTCTCCCTTACTCCTCATAAGCTTGACAATTCGGTCAAGCATTCTCATCCTTGATGGTCTCCCTATGGCCTGAGGATGCATGACTATGGTGAAAAGCGCCCCCTCCTCGCGAAGGCCTTCGAACTCCTCGGACCATATCTGGAAGACTGCTTCCTGACTGGAAATTCCACTCTGGTACTCGAGTGGAGGAAAGAAGTTGAAGGCAAAGTATGTCCAATCCATTGTACACCAGTGAAATGGGATCTCTACTATCTTCCCCTTCTCCCTTTCATGAACGTATGGGGTCTCCCATGCCATCATGTTGCTCTCATAAACGAAGCCTTCCTCGACCAGGATGTCGAGCGTCTTACTACTGATATCGAATGCTGGTGCCCGGTATCCCTTTGGCCTTCGACCGGTTATTTCCTCTAGGGCGTGGAGGCCCTTTTCCATCTCCTCCCTCTCACCCTTTTCGCCAAGCATTGAAGGGTTGAGATGGGCGTAGCCGTGGTGCCCTATCTCCATACCCTTGCGATCTATCTCCTTAACGAGTTCGGGCCTCTGCTCGGCCAGAAGGCCTGGGACGAAGAAGCACCCTTTTATCTCGTGGTTCTCCAAGAATTTGAGGATCCTTGGAATGGCTACATTAGGGCCGTATTGACCCATGGAGAGCACGACGGGGTTGTATTCCTCACCTTCTTTCACGGCACCTGTTCTCTTCATGATGTTCTTCCATGAAATGTCCCCGTCACAGTCGAATGTCAGGCATGCTGCGCACTTAGCCCCGTTCTTCCACATGGTCTCACCTATGAGGAATACCATGTTTGGATTTATCTCGTTTCCCATAGCAGACGAAAGCATGCTTGACCCCATCTTCCATTTGATTTGTAATTCGGGGATGTCATGCAGGAACTCGAATAAACCCTTAAATCAAGAACGTGGAGGATTGAAATACCATGAGCTTCGTTATTTTAACGTGGGTGAAACCATGGTGCTCGCTTTCATATTGGTCGCCACAACCTCTTGCTCCTCCTATGAGGTCAGGGATCGACTTCTAAAGGTGGATGTAGTGAAGGAAGCACACGTTGTATTCGGCCAGTACGATGTGTTGGTCAAGGCCGAGGTACCTGATTCCGAGGCTCTGGGCAAGTTGGTCTTCGGAGAGATCAGGGCGATCGACTGTGTGATCAGTACTGCCACTCTCACGGTGCTTCCTTGAACTAGTGGAGGGGGTGAAGGTCATGCGTATGGTGTTCACAGAACTGCTGGAGAACAGGGAACTGGTGATCGAAGGACTGCCTGACGATGATCTAACTATATTCGACCATCCCCTGCGAAAAGATGAGCTGGTGCAGGCGGCGAAAGGAGCAGAGGTTCTATCTGTTTTCATTTATACTGATATCAGGAAAGAGGTCATCGAGCAGTTACCAGATTTGAAATTGATAGTCACGCGCAGCGTTGGATTCGATCACATCGATGCGAAGCACGCTCTCGATAAAGGCATAGAGGTATGCCACGTCCCGGATTACGGAGCACATGTGGTGGCTGAGCACGCATTCGCACTCCTACTCGCCATAGCCAAGAATGTTGTTAGGGCGGATACTTACGTGAAGAGCGGGAGGAGATTCGACTTTGAACCCTTCCTGGGAACCGAGCTCAAGGACAAGACAATCGGAGTCATAGGGACAGGAAAGATCGGAGCGGAGGTCATCCGTATTGCCAATGGATTTGGAATGAGAGTCGTAGCCTTCGATGTTTATCAGAACCTGCCCCTTGCGGAGAAATATGGCTTCAACTACATGAGCTTGGAGGAACTCCTTGTGCAAAGCGATTTCATCACCCTTCACGCACCACTTACCCCAGGGACGCATCATCTCATCAACGCTGATTCGATATTAAGAATGAAGAGAGGAGCCATGTTGGTAAACGCGGCAAGAGGTGGGCTGGTTGATAGTCAGGCTCTGAAAGCAGGTTTGGAGTCGGGTCATATCGCTGCAGCGGCCGTGGATGTCCTAGAGGAAGAGGACGATCCTGGAAGCGACCCCCTACTGAATGCACCAAACCTTGTGATAACCCCCCACTCTGCATTCTTCACAAGGGAGGCACTGGAAAGGATAGCAAGGACCACTCTGGAAATAATTCAATCCTACAAGAAGGGCAAAATACTGAACCGAGTTCCAACTGAATATCTGTGATATCAGTAGGATTTCTGGATCTTCAGATCATTGCCCGACCCAGTCTTCTCCTGAACGTATAGGTGAGAAGTGGAGGAGCAACAAGAGTGGTCACTAGTGACATAGCCACCACAATTGAGAACATGCTGTTGGTAATCGCGCCGTATGATAGACCGATTGAGGCGACGATGATGCCCACCTCTCCTCTTGGCACCATTCCCACTCCGATGATAGCCGCTGATTTTCCACCAAGCTTGATTGCTCCTAGGCCGCATCCAAAGAACTTGGTAACGATCGCCACTACTGTGATGATAAGAGCAAGGAAAGCGACCTCCCCAAAGGAGGATATGTCAACGGATATTCCAACGAACAGGAAGAAGAATGGAACAAGGAACTCGCTTATGGATTCGAAACCTTCCTTGCAGGGGGCAATGTCTTCCAACTCAGCAAATGTCATGCCTGCCAAGAACGCCCCGATTATGGCAGCCAGTCCAACGAAGGAGGCGAGCGCTGATAATCCAAAACAGACGATAAGGGCAAGTGCGAGCGGGGAAATAAGATGCTTCTTCTTTTTCTTCTCCTTCCAGGGTGTGAAACGGTGAGGAGCCCATTTCCTGGCCCTGGGCAGAAACCTGGTGCCTATGAATATGACGGCCAGAACGAAGGCGACGGCAAGTCCGGCCACGATCGCCACGTCCAGAAGGTTGAGGGTGCCACCAGCTGCCACTCCCACCACAATCGCTAGGATGATCATGCCCAGGATATCATCGATTACAGCCGCTCCAATGATCACCTTGGATTCTATAGTATTGGTGAGGTTCATGTCTCTGATGACCCGTGCGGTGATGCCCACGCTGGTGGCGACCATGGCGGCTCCCATGAATAACGCTTCCACCGGTCGATGGGTTGCTAGGTCTATGATCAAGTATCCCGCTACGAACGGCACGATCACGCCAAGCACCGCCACCATGGTGGCGGTTCTACCAACCATCTTGAGATCAGAGAACCTCGTTTCCAATCCAACGGTGAATAGAAGGAATATCACACCGAGCTCGGCAAGGACCTGAAATACCTCGAAGTCGGTCTCAAGACGAAGATACCCGAATAATATGGTGTTACCGATGATGATGCCCACTAGGATCTCGCCAATCACGGCTGGCATCCCGACCTTCTCGAACAGGATAGCACCCAGTCTGGCAAAGAGAACTAGAATGAATAGCTGAAATAGTATCCATTCGATGTCCATCGGGCACCTCAGGTGTTAATTGATATTGTCTATATAATGCTGATGAGTATAATTTTCCGTCATTGAAGGAGGTCACTAAGATCGATACCATTCTCCATTTTCTGTCAATTGCTAGGTAGTCACATAATTCATTTGTAGATTCTTCCGGGACATTTGCGGTCGTTGGAGCGAGATCGTAGCGTCTCGATTGAGAAGTTGAGATTAGTGACACCAACATCCTTTTTATATCAGAAATCTTGTTGATACGAAATAAACAGGAATTCGAGAGGTATTATTGAAATGACACTTTGGAAGTATGAATTATCAAAGAATTACCCAGTGATAACATTGGACCGTGTCTTGCACTCGAGCGTCATTTACCCACTGGCCTACGGCCTGATCCCTAGGACATACTACGATGACGGTGATCCTCTGGATGCTATGGTCATGATCACTGAGGCCACTTTTCCGGGTTGCGTGATCGAAGCCCGACCTATAGGCATCCTGAACATGGTGGACGAGGCGGGTGAGGATGACAAGATATTGGCTGTTGCGGTCGGGGATCCACGATACTCGGAGATCCGGAGTCTGGATGATGTCCCCTCTCATCAACTGAGTGAGATCACGGAATTCTTTCACACGTACAAGAGCCTGGAAGAGGGAAAGAAAACAGAGGTTCTAGGATGGCAGGGTGCCGAAGATGCCCATGAGGCCATCATGAACGGTATCAAGATGTTCAATGATAAATTCGGGAACAGACTCTGATCCCGGTTTGAAAAATGGAGGAAGCGCAGATCACTCTTCCTTCTTGAATCCCTTCTTCAGACCTTTACCGATTCCTTTTGTGACATCTGCACCCTTCTTCAGGCCCTTCCCCACTACCTCTCCGGTCTTCTCAGCGGTTTCCTCAACCTTACCCTTCTTCTCTTCTTCTGACATCAAAGTCCTCCAATATTTCTATGGACAGAGATAGATAGTGAGGTCGAAGAATAAGAAATTATTCACAAGAACCTGGAGAGATCCATTCAATCTATAACTGTCAGAAGCTGACGAATTGTATATGCTCAAAATGATCTTCACCACGGAAAGTGTCTAACATCCTCCTGATGTCCTCGGCCGCTCCTTTCACGATGAAGACCTCAAGACATTTGCTATTCTCTAGATGGGAGTGTATCTGAGTGGAAACCTGATCCTGGAATTCATGCCGCATCTCGTCCAGCTTATTGGAACGATGTGAATCATGAACAATAACTAGGACTCCCTCGACCTCTCCCCTCAATTCGTCTTTATTCCTCATTTCGATCTCGGCCGAGCGCAAGCATGCCCTTATGGCCTCACTCCTTCCAGTGAGGCCTAAAGACTCCTGGATGCGCTCGAGAAGTTCTATGTTCTTCTCGGTCAGGGAAACACTAACAACGGGCATCTGGGCTCACCTTCTGATGTTGTTAAGAACTATATAAAGTTTGGATTGAATGTCGACGATCATCTTCCCAACCTACCATATGCCACTGCCAAGAGGAAAACCCCGACGCCGGTGAACACTATGATGCCGCTGGCAGCTACATCGAAGAGGGCTGAGATGAAAATGCCTAACGTGGTAGTCAGTAGTGCGAGAAATATGCTGGCCAACAATGTCTTCCTGAATGATTGATTTAGTTGGAGGGCGGACAGTCCGGGAAGGACGAGGAGAGCAGCTACCAGTATTATTCCCACGACCTTGATGGAAATGACTATTGTGACCGCTACCAGGACATTGAATGCTACAGCCAGAGAGGTCACGGGTATTCCATTTAACCGGGCAGCCTGCTCGTCGAAGGTTATCGAGAGTAGCTCCTTGTAGAATATTCCCATGATGGTAAGCGATATCATGGCCAGAATGGCGGTCACGACCAGCTCGTTGGTGTCGATGGTGAGGATAGAACCGAATAGGTAGCTGAATAGATCCACGGTAAAACCTCCAGCCGCACTTACCACGATCAATCCTAGTGAGAATCCTGCTGCCAGCATGACTGCCATAGCGGCATCTGAGTGAGCAAGTCCCCTGGTTCTCATGTAGGCAATCAGAAGAACTGAGAATACGGCGAATACCAGGGCGGTGAGTATTGGCTCCACGCCCAGGAGAATTCCAACTGCTATTCCCCCGAATGCGGTATGGGCTACACTGTCCCCTATCATAGACTCTTTTCTCAGAACGATCAAAAGTCCCACAACGGCGCAGGTCAAAGCCACTAGGGCGCCCCCTATGAGAGCATACTGGAAGAATTGATAACCAAGGAGCCTCACGATCTCCTCGATGAAAAAATCAGACATTCCTGAAGGCCCCCTTGCACTCGTGTTCGTGAAAAGCAAAATGAAAATGCTCCCCATAGGCCTTTTTAAGGAGCCCCTCAGCATCAAGATCTGGAGTTATCGAAGCTGAGTGAACATGACGGTTAACACAAATGACCTTGTTCATCCTGCAGAAGACTGCTGTTAGATCATGTGAGACCACAATGATAGTGGTGCCGTTCTCAAGGTTCAGGTTGCTGAGCAGTTTGTAGAACTGCTCAGTGGTCTCGGCATCCACCCCTGAAAGTGGCTCGTCAAGTAGTAGAAGCTCGGGGTTCCTGACCAGGGCCTTGGCGACGAACATGCGTTGTTTCTCGCCACCAGACAGCTGCCCGATCCTGCGGTCGGCGAGGGAGGTGATACCCATGAATTCCATGGCCTGGTCCACCTTCTCCCAGTCCTCCTGCTTTAATCTACGACCGAGATTCCGACCGCTAACTTTTCCAAGACCCACCATCTCCCTGACGGTCATTGGGAAGTGATGGTCGAAATTTATCGCATTCTGTGAAACAAACGCGATTCTATTCCAATCTCTGAATTCGTCGATTTTCTGTCCAAAGAGGAGGATGTCTCCATCCTGTCGAGGTAGAACGCCGAGCATAGATAGGAGCAAGGTTGTCTTCCCACCCCCATTTGGGCCGCAGATACCGATATAATCGGATTTTTCTACAGTGAAATTAGCGGATTCGATTACCTTTGAATTCGACCTTGTTACGGTAAGGTTTCTGATTTCGATGATCCTCTCTTTCTCACTCATTTATTCCCCTCATCCATTCTTCGGAACTGCTTTGTGAAATCAACCACCCAACCCCTGAACAAGGTTTTCCAGGTTGGCTTCCATCTGTTCGATGTAGTCCATACTTTCGGCTGGGCCGGTCATCAAGTAAAGCTTGAGGACGTCTACGGAAATGAGTGTTCTGTCTTCCACCTCCGATTTGAGGGTCTGGATATAGTCATCGGAGAAGACGGGATCAAGGAACAGAGTGTATATCCCTTCATCCACCATTCTGTCAGCGAGGTCTGCGATCGTACTTGGACTTGGCTGTTCATTTGCCGATATGCCCAAGACCCCCTCTTGCTCGAATCCATATCGTTCAGCAAGATAATTATATGCGGTGTGTGTGACGAAGATTGTGTGGAACTGAGTTGATGCCAGTCTATCAAGGTATCGATCGTCCATCTCCTGTAAAAGCGAGTCAAGGTTGGCCCACCTCTGACCGTAATAGCTGGCATTTGCACCGTCAGCCTCCACAAAAGCCAGGTAAATTGCCTCCGCCTGCTTTCTTGCCAAGAACGGGGATATCCAGGTGTGTGGGTCCAGGCCACCGTGATCGTGATGATCGTCCTCGTGGCCCTCCTCCAGATTTATCTCAGCAGTGGTTTCAAGGATGATCTTGGGATTGTCGTCAATTATGGGGATAATTTCGTTCTCGATCCATGGTTCCAGCCCTGCCCCGTTGTAGATGAAAACATCAGCCATATCTGCTTGGAGAATGTCCGAGGCTGATGGGTACCAGGAATGGACCTCCATGTTGTATGGGATGAGCGTGCTGACAGTCACATTCTCCCCCCCTATTCTCTCAGCAAGGTACGCCAATGGATAGAACGAGGTCACGACCTTAAGCTCAATGGAATCATCTGCGGGGGAGGCCACCAACGAAGCAGCACCTAATGTAGCTAGAACGATGACTACACCAATTAGGACCACCCCGAACTGTTTACCGTTCATCTAGGTCCACCGGATATCCAATTTCTCACTATTTAATAATGTTATACTTATATGTTATTAAAATGATGATAATTTTAATTTAATATCTTATTAAAATTCAAGAATAAGATTAACTCGATTCTAGTAACTAGATTGCCACCCATATGGCACTGGTATAAGATAGAAAAATAGTGCTCCCGTCGGGATTTGAACCCGAGTCACAGGCTCGAGAGGCCTGAATGATTGGCCGGTCTACACTACGGGAGCCTTGGCACGGCAATCAAATCCTCTTTAATAAACCTTTTTCCCATCTACTATTTGATATCTGACACGGAAAAAGGATATGCAACCCCTTGAATACAACTCTTGAGATGAAGAGCGAGAGATTCCCCTATAGTAAACAGCAGTTCATGGTCAACCTACTCCTACTGCTCATGCTGATCATAATACTTCCATTGGTCCTGCTGTCCATCCAGGGGGTAGACTTTCTGCTCCTTGCCGGCATGATCGGATTGGTGATTGTCCTGATAATCGTATTCTCCATATCACCAATACTCACCGCACATCAGCTCTCAAATCATGAGATCGTTCTGAAGCAGGGTATCTATTTCAAGGCCAATATCCCTCTGGAATGCATAAAATCGGTGAGAAGGATCGATTCCGGTCCAAGAAGGACCGGGATATGGTTCAAGATCTTCGAAAAGGTTCTCTATGTCACCACGAGACGCTATGACCTTGTCGAAATCCAACTGAGAAGCGATCAACGTTTCGGGTGGGCTCTTTGGAAGACCGCGGATCGAGTCGTGTTCGACACACTCGATAACGCCAGGTTCCTCCACGCGATGGAAGAAAGGGGGATCACTCCCTCCAGTCCAGCCCTAAGGTCCTGATGCCGATTTTCGGGATGAGGGGCATCTTCCTCTTGTGAACGGTTGCCAGATATTTACTCCAGACATTCTCGACCAATTCCAGGTCAATGCTGGTCCTTTCCACTATCTCTTGGTTGGAAAGACCCAGCTCAAAACCAAGGAGAATCCTGTCGAGATCCTCATAGCTAACTCCCATCTCGCCCTCATCGGTCTGTCCTGCCCAGAGTCCTGCCGAAGGTGGCTTCTCCACGATGTGATCTGGTATGCCTATCCTCCGGGCCAGCTCCCTTACCTCGCTCTTATAGAGATCCCCAATGGGTAGGAAATCGGAACCACCATCACCAAACTTGGTGAAATATCCAACGAGAAGCTCACTCTTGTTGCCTGTTCCCATCACCACCCTGCCCATGAGATTGGCATGGTGGAAAAGTACGATCATTCTGCACCTTGTCATTACATTTCCCATGAGATCCTTACGCTCAGCGGATGGCAGGAATTCAGAGAATGCGGACACGGTACTGGATATTCGGACCACCTTGAATTCCATGCCGAAGATTTCAGCCAGCTCTTTGGCGTCCTCGAGGTCCTTCGCCGACGAGGTATCGGATGGCATGTATATGGCCAGTACTTTCTCTGGTCCAATGGCTTGGGATGAGAGAACGGCAACTACGGCGGAGTCTAAGCCACCGCTCAGACCAACGACCACGCCTTTGCCCCCGCTTTCCACGACCTTCTGCCGGATGAACTCCTTGATTATGAGTTCCGTATCGTCCTTGAGCGTCGGGCGCATCGAGCTGTGTATTCCTCAACACACTATAAGAATTACTCCACACCGCCTGCAAAAATAAAATAGGAGGATACCTTCTTTCAAACTGATTGACATGAGGATCGCTCTTGCACAGGTCCCCTGCCACCTGGGGGAAAAAGAGAGGAATCTGGAGAGCATGGAGAGAATCGTTGGAGACAACGAAGCAGACCTATTCGTGTTCGCCGAGACATTTCTTACTGGATATATGGTGAGGGATAGGTTCTTCAACCTGGCCGAGACCTCAGACGGGGAGAGTATAACTAGAGTGGAATCGATCGCTGAGGAGAACGATTGCCACATCCTGTTCGGGGCCCCCATGTGGGATGAGCATATTCCCGGCATCTTGCGGAATAGTGCATTATCAGTATCGCCCAAGGGAGAGATGCAGAGATACGACAAGTTGTTCCTGGCGAACTTCGGCCCCTTCGAGGAAAAGATCTACTTCGAGCAAGGTGCCTCACCCAACATATTCGAGATCGGGGGAATGAAGTTCGGAGTATGCATCTGCTATGACCTGTTCTTCCCTGAACTGGCCAAGCACTATGCGATGACCGGGGCGGACGCCCTCATATGCATATCTGCGGCACCAAATACATCGAGATCTCTATTCGAGCGGATCATTCCAGCTAGGGCTATTGAGGACACGATATTCTCCATCTATGTCAATCAAGTCGGCACCCAGCTCAACCAGATCTTTCATGGAGGCAGCCAGGCATTCTCCCCAAGAGGAACGGAGATGACCAGGTGTGATTACTTCACCGAGGATCTTAAGGTAATCGAGATAGATCGGAAGGAGCTGGAGATCGCCCGTAAACTGAGACCAACCCTCCGAAACACCCAGGCTTCAAGCTGGTGCTCGGATTATTGGACATGGCTGGGGGCCGAATAGAAATGCGGTCATGCCTAGGTCCTTTGGAGACTTGCTCATGGTAGAGGAGTACTTCACGCTTCTCATAATCGTCACTCTTGCGTTCATCACTCCCCTGATCTTCACCAGAATAGGGGTTCCAGTGGTGGTGGGGGAAATACTTCTCGGTCTAGCCGTGGGCTTCATAATCTGGATATATAATTCGATGACTGGACAATCTCTTCTGCTCGTTGGGGAGTCTGTCCTATTCCTTGCCACCATCGGTTTCATATTTCTAATGTTCTTATCAGGACTGGAGCTTGATTTTGCCAGGCTTGAAGGTATAGGTAGAAAAGCCATTTTCAGAGGTGCCTTGATCCTCCTGGGAACCATGATGATCGCCTATCCCCTCACTGGATTACTGGGCAGGGCGAGCGACACTCCCATTGACGCTGCCTACATGACCCTCGTCCTCTCCACCACGAGCGTAGCCATCGTCCTATCCGTGGTCAGGGAAATGCGCATTTCGAGGAAGAAGTACGGCCAGCAGATCATCATTGCGGCACTGATTGCCGATATGGCCACCATGATACTGATCACGGTGTATGCTATCTCACTACAGGTGTTCCAGACTGGGGATCCAATATTCGGATTCATCGCTATACTCCTGTTCGTGATGATCTTTTTTTTCTTCTTTGCTATCTACAAGATTGGGTCCTGGGCAATATGGTACTACCCGGATATACTGAAGAAGTTCTTCCGCTCAGACGACCCGCATGAGATAGGCGTCAGAGCGTCACTTGCCATCATCTTCGTCTTCGTCGCTGTGTCAGCATTCATCGAATCAGAGGCCCTGGCAGTTCTCGGTGCTTTCCTAGCGGGCGCGGTAATCTCCCTACTGTTCCAAGAAGGCGCTATCCTGGAGAAGAAGCTCTACGGCATAGGGTACGGTTTCCTGGTGCCCCTCTTCTTCATAACCATTGGCATCAACTTCGACTTCGACGCGATCCTGAACGTTCAGGCTCTCATCCTGCTTCCCTCACTGTTGCTAATCGCGTTGGCTGCAAAGATCGCACCCTCTGTTCTATTTGCGGGGAAGTGGAACCCTAAAAAGAACCTGACTACAGGTATCATCCTGACGGGAGGCCTATCACTAATGATCGCAGCAGCAGAGATCGGTCTACGGCTAGGTATACTAGATTCTACCCTGCATGGCGTGCTGATTCTGGTCGCCATCGTCTTCGCTATCGTTTCGCCCATAGTCTTCAAATACATGTATCGTAAGTTCAACCTAGAGGGGGAGGCAGCATGAAGGTAATCATAATCGGGGGTGGGAGGCTAGGAAAGCAACTGGCTAACGCCATTCCCGATTCAGTAATTGTAGAATACGAGAAGGAAAAAACCGCCCTTCTCCGGACCTTGTATGGAAGGGATAGGGTTATTGAAGGCACAGGCACCAGTGAGGAGATACTCAAGGCGGCTGGAATTGAGGAAGCCAGTGCAATCGTGATTGCTACCAACAGCGATCATACCAACTACATCGTGGCGCTGATAGCTGATAGATACAAGGTGCCGAAGGTCATCGTCAGGGTGGACAACCCGGAGAATGTTGAAATATTCTATCAGATCGGTATTGAAACTGTCATCTGTCCAGCTATCATCGCCGCCAAAATGATCAACAGCACCCTTTATCCAGATGCCAGGGAGATCTCGGAAATCCATGTATTCGAGGACTCGCCACTCCGGGGCAAGTGCATCAAAGACATCGGTCTACCTCAGAATGCAATGGTGGCAGCTGTCCTTAGAGGTCATCACTTCATGAAGCCGGGTGAGGACCTGATGATGGAGAGAGGAGATCATCTCATTGTCTGCTCAACTGGCAGTACAGTTCCAGGGGCCGAAGACATTATATCAGGTGGTGAGAAGAAGCTCCGACCTTTCGACAATATATTAGCAGTGCTCAGAGGGGATAACGATTTGGACATTGTTCTCAAGGAAACCCTCTGCCTGGCTGGAAGCTTTGATATCGAGCTCACGGTGGCATCTCACATTCCAGATCTCATTGAAAAAGCAGTGTCTCGAGCGAAGAATACTGGTCTTGGTATACGGACCCACGTAATCAATTCCGAGGGTCTTGGCGAGTTGGGATGGTTGTGCAAGAAAGACCTCAACTATGTGGATTGTGTGGTCTTTGCCCCCAATGGCAAGCATACCAGGGGCTCCAAAGTGGAAACCAAGGAGATCGTGCGCTTCATCAAGTCATTGAATATCCCAGTACTGATCAGCCGGGGTACATGCCCCTACAGGAAGATTCTTACCATGATGGGTTTCGAGGATACCTGCCAGAAGAGCGCAAACTTCGCTTTGAAGGTCGCGATGCTGACCGGTGCGGACCTCCACGTGATGAATTTTCGTGATCCAGAAGACCTGGAACAAGAAAGGATTCTACAGATCAAGCGCCTGGGAAGAATGTACGGAATCGATGTGAAGGAAGAGGTCGTGGAGGGCAATCCTACCATCGAGTTCGTGAGCAAGGTCATCTCAGGTGATTTCGATCTTGCTGTCATCAACTGGGATAGCACCATTCTGAAGAGGGATGTACTCAAGCGAATGTTCTACGAGGCTCCCTTGAGCATATTGGTCTACACCAGCTGACTGAATGGTAAATATTAAATCCATTCATGCAGTTGGTGGCGGCTAGGCCGAGGTAGCCCAGCCTGGTAAGGCGCGAGCCTGGAGCCCTTCACGGGACAGCAAGCTCGTGGGGTTCTTCCCCTCGGGAGTTCGAATCTCCCCCTCGGCGCTTTCTAAAAGCAAATAATCAGAATCTCATCTTGTTCTCGTAGGAGGGAATCGACACTTCCACGTCAAGATCACTCAGGTAACGGTTGAAGAGTTCAGGACATTCTGTGTGAATGGGGACAACGACCTTCGGAGAGACCCTCTTCACCATCTCCTTGATATCATGAGGTCTCGCATGACCGGAAGCATGCACCTGGTAAAGGGGTATGCCTAAGTACTTGAGCCAGTTTCGCAGGCGATCGTAACTTATCCACATCTCCTCACTGAAAGGCTCGCTCGAGGAAAGAATGTATGCACTTCCGGGTTTGGGGTCGATGTCGATCGATTCGTTCATGTCGAAGAGAGTGAAGGTGATTATCATCTCCTCTTGTCTCCTGTTGACGTCCTCAGCCGTCAACACATCGGAACAAGCATTCACTACCTCATCCTCATGAGCATAGCGGACTTGCTTGAAGCGCTCGAAGACCGCGAGATCCCCCAGGTCGAATGGGAGACGAATGCCCTGGGACTCGAGATGAAGCAGGGCGAATGCCTGCTTCATTGAAACTGCAAGCTTCCTTCCCGTATCCTCAGCGATACTGGCAAAGGTTGACATTCGGTCGAAGTCAAAAACTGGATACCCAGCCAGGACCAACCCATTTGTGTGATCGACGACTTCCATTGCCTTTGCATGGACGTCCTCTTCCCTGTTCATGCGAGAGCCCTGCATACCAGTGCCCTCGACGATAAGCACATCCGGCTCCATTGAGCTAGTGAATTCCAGAAAATCCATGGAGTCCTTCGCTCTTGGACCGTGGAATCTTATGTCACCGGTATACACAACTCTGGTCTCACCATCATCCAGGGCGGTTCCACGAGCCCCAGGGATCGAATGATCCACTGGATATTGGGTGATCTCAAAATTTCCCACTCTCACGGGTTTGGAGCCTATCTCATCGAAAGTCTTGCAGCATTGCCTACCGTTGCCCTTGGTGAACTTGGCAATGAATTCCCCGGCCTGGGGTAGACCGCAGTACTCTCTTGCCAGAATAAGGTTATTGGTCATCTTGCTACCCATGATCGGTATCTCATCCTTCAGGAAGCGAATAGGGTCGTAGTGATCAGTGTGAGCGTGAGAAACCACAACAGCATCGGGGGGAGGGGCACTGTCATCTCCCTTGTATATACCCGGTAGGTCAGGTAGGATTCCGAGGTGGATCAGATGCCTAAGTTCGCGTGGGCTAAGAAAGGGTTCCTCGAAATACTCCTTCTCTCTGGCGAAATTCTTGCCGAAGTCAAGAAATATCTGGCTCTCAGAAGAGATAACACGTATCTTGTTACCTCCGATCTCCCCCACCCCACCGAAGAAGCTCAATTCGACCAAGGGACCTTACCTCCACGATTGGAATGGGGCTGTTGATGCTTGAGATTTTCCGTACTCCTATGAAAACCATTACATCATTGTTTGATGAACTGGAGGGGAAAGCTCCATAATGTCAATAGTGCAATAAGGGCCTGGAATCGTAGGATTGGAGGCCTTGATTTGAAGGTCAATGTGGATCTGGGATTAAAGGACGTACCCGGGACATTGGTGGGAGCGCTTGAACCCATTTCATCGTTGGATGGGAACATCGTGGGTGTGGTCCATCACCACGACAAGGTACTGGGAGGAAGGATCATTGTCAATGTTACTTTCGAGATAAGCTCACAATCTAGGCTGGAAACGCTGAAGGAGATTTGGGAAAAGAAGGGTATAGATATTGTCAGCCTGGGACCCCTTTTCGAGACCTATCCCATGGAATTCCTGCTGGTTGGAAATATACCTCCCAGCGAGCTGAGTAGCATTGCTCACGGACTTGAATCACTTGAAGATATGGACTCCATGGACATTCGCCTGGCTGGATCTTCAACCAAGGATGAAAGGGCGGCTTTGGTCTTCGGCAAGATGAGGACAAGAAAAGGGTTGAAGAAGATGGAGTCAATCCTCAGGGAACGTGGCAATCGGGCCGGTTTCATCGTAATTCGGGGACTGGGGGATTGACATGGACCTCCTGATAGCTGGTTTTGGTGTTGTGGGACAGGGCGTCGCTGAAGTTCTGGCCTCAAAAAGGGACCATCTGGAATCCGAACTGGGTGAGAGTGTCAGAATCATTGGTGTCTTTGACTCCAGATCAATCGCCCTCTCGAAAGAAGGACTCGATCCATTAAAGCTCATCCGCATCAAATCCTCTACGGGTATGGTCGGTTCTGAGAAGCATGGCGGGAACACCGTTGGAATTGTTGATGAAGTGGAGCACGATGTGCTCATAGAGGTCACCCCCACCGATATTGAAAGTGGAGAGCCGGCCTTCAGTCATATGAGTGCTTCATTGTCCGCTGGTAGGGATGTGATAACCTGCAATAAAGGTCCACTGGCATTGAGGTTCAAGGAGCTATCGGACATCGCGGAGCAAAATGGCTCCAGGTTGAGATTCGAGGGAGCGGTAGGGGGGGCCATGCCCGTCATCAACGTAGCAAGGGAGATACTAATGGGTGAGAGCATCTCCAAGATCCGAGGCATACTGAATGGAACCTGTAACTTCATCCTCAGCAGGATGGGGGAGGAAGGGCTCCCGCTCAATCAAGCATTGAAGGAAGCGCAACAGCTTGGATACGCTGAATCAGATCCAACATATGACATCGACGGAATCGACAGCGCCTGCAAGGTCGCCATCCTTGCCAACGCCATCATGGGGATGGACGTGACATACAGCGATGTTGAGGTCACAGGGATCAGAGGGATCAACGAGGAAGCCATTTCCCTCTCCAATGGTCAGAGGAAGGTCATCCGCTTGATAGGCGAGATCTCTGCGGAAAGGTTGGAGGTCTCACCCAGACTGGTGCCAATAGGGCATCCCTTGAGCATAGGAGGAACGCTCAACATGGTGCAGATGAAGACCGACATCGCTGGGGAGATAACAGTAGCTGGGCGAGGAGCAGGTAAAATGGAGACTGCTAGTGCCGTCTTGAGCGATCTGATTGCCCTGATGAAGGGAAACAAACAAGGTTAAATAATCTGGTCAGCATATCGCAGCCTGCCGTGCCGGAGGGTATGAAGATGAAAAATGACAAAGGCAGGGATTTATTTATTGCCCCCTAAGGGGACACTTATTTACGATACCACACTGAGGGACGGCGCCCAGGCAGAAGGAGTTTCTTTTTCCACTGAAGACAAGTTGGACATTCTCAGACGACTCGATTCATTCGGGATAGATTTCGTTGAGGGAGGATGGCCAGGATCAAATCCTAAAGATAATGTGTTCTTCAAGCTAGCCTGTAAGGAAGAACTGAAACACACCAGACTGACCGCTTTCGGGAGTACCATGCGGGTCGAATCCTCTCCGGAAGAGGATATCAACATTCTGGCGCTCCTTGAATCTGGAGCGGACTGGCTGACGATCTTCGGAAAGAGCTGGGATATGCAGGTTACAAGCGCTCTTCAAACCACCCTGAAGGAGAATCTCCGTATGGTGGAGGAATCGATTCGATACCTGAAGATTAATGGAAAGCACGTCATATTCGATGCAGAACATTTCCTGGACGGTTGGAAGAAGAATCAGGCCTATGCCTTGTCGGTCATTGATGCTGCCGTTAGAGGTGGGGCGGAATTCCTGGTTCTTTGTGATACTAACGGTGGATCTCTTCCTTGGGAGGTGAGGAAGGCCGTGAATGAGGTCTCATCCCGATTCGAGCTTCCTGTCGGTATACACGCACACAATGATGGTGAACTCGCCGTGGCAAACTCGCTTGCGGCAGTAGATGCGGGGGCAGTCATGGTGCAGGGAACCATCAACGGTCTTGGTGAAAGATGCGGAAACGCCAACCTTTGCTCCATAATGCCCAATCTCGCCATTAAGATGGGGAGAGAATTGAAAGCTGATAGACTCGAAGGTCTGGCATCCCTCTCTTCATTTATCGCGGAAGTTGCGAACGTCATTGCCGATTCAAAGCTTCCTTACGTGGGGAAGAGTGCTTTCGCTCACAAGGGCGGGGTCCATGTGAGCGCGATCAATCGGGACACCCGGACCTACGAGCACATCGATCCTAAGCTGGTTGGAAATACCAGGCGTGTCTTGATTTCTGAACTCTCAGGGACCTCGAGCATTCTGGCAAAACTCAAGGAGTTCGGAATCGAGGAGGAGAAGCATAACGGGAGAAGCATCCTCGATCACCTGAAGCAACTGGAATCAGAAGGGTTCCAGTTCGAAGGGGCGGACGCCAGCTTCGAACTCCTTGTACGTCGATTCAGGGAGCAACACAAGCCACACTTCACAATAGAAGGGTTCCGAATCGTTGTGGACGTTTCAGGAGACGAGGTCAGATCCGACGCCAGCATCAAGGTGATAGATCCCAATGGAGATATTGAGCACACCGCAGCCGACGGGAACGGTCCCGTGAACGCCCTCGATAGAGCGCTGAGAAAGGCTCTGGAACGATTCTATCCTGTCCTAAAATATGTCCGTCTCATGGATTACAAGGTCAGGGTCATCGATGCCAAGGACGCGACGGCTGCCAGGGTCCGAGTGTTGATACGTTCCACCGATGGTCATGACTCGTGGACAACCGTGGGCGTCTCCACCAACATCATAGAGGCAAGTTTGATGGCCCTTATCGACTCCATCGAGTACATTCTCCTCAGAAGTCAACGGGAAGGGGAGATTCAATAGGGTAGCGTTTATCTATCGATAGGG
The DNA here is from genome assembly GCA_013415695.1 of Methanomassiliicoccales archaeon. Classification (NCBI taxonomy): domain Archaea; kingdom Methanobacteriati; phylum Thermoplasmatota; class Thermoplasmata; order Methanomassiliicoccales; species Methanomassiliicoccales archaeon. The sequence goes on from JAAEEP010000011.1 coordinate 66,501, forward strand.
GCATTGAATACTGGGGGTTCAAATGGTCTACTCGGTTGAGATAATGACCACGGAGGAAAAGGATTGTCTCTTTGACCTCTATGGAGACCGCTTTCTCTACACAGCCAAGTCGGAGATATATGGCACTTGCATCAAACTACTGACAGACAGGGAGTACATAAAGAACAGATGGGAGGATAACTTCTACACCATGAGTGAGAACCTTCGTTCCCATGGCAGGATCGTCGTCCTGGATGACGAAGGAGAGGGGTCAAGAGTGAAATATGATCCCATGACCAACACTGCTTTCCTGTTCAACTTCGATTACTATGGATGGATAAAGAGCATTGCACTGGCTATAGCTGGGGATGTCCTGGAAGACAACCATCACATATATTCCGTGCACGGAGCCATGGTGGACATTGGAGGGAAAGGGGTCTCCTTGATCGCTCCCTCCAAGACGGGGAAGACCACACATGCTTGGGGCCTGCTTCGCGAGGAGGAAGCCCGCCTCATCACCGATGACTGGTACTTTGTAAGGTTATCCACAAGGCGTCCCCTAGCCTTTGGTTCGGAGAAGAATTGCTACATCGATGCCGACATAGGGAAGATATGGAAGGACTTCCAGGGCTTGGTGGACAAAGCCCAATTCGACGCTCAGGAGAGAGCGGTGGTGAACGTTAGATGGGTGACCGGCCCAGGTAGCGTCATACCCATGACCACCATTTACAACATCATCCTTCTCAAGAGGGACAAGAATGACACAAAGGTGATCGTAGAGATGACCCCAGAGGAGGCTCTGGACTACCTTGAGATTCACGATTTCTGCAACCCACACCAACTTGTCAGGAACAAGAGGAAGATTGGTCTGAGGAAGAGATTCTTCCGGAGGCTGCTGGAGAAGTGCAGCATCCACATGGTCAACACCGTGCTCAGCCCGGAGGAGACCCAAGCGGCCATCAGGAAGGAAGCATTGAAGATGGAGTAGAAATCGGCAGAGATTTCTACTATCGTCTCAAATTTCAAGAGGGGATGATTGAATGGATGATGATATTCCAGAAAAGGGGGCGATCCTCCAGAGGGACAAGGAGACCTTCGCAATTGCACCTCATATACCTGGGGGGATCGTGAGCCCAGAGCAGCTCAGGAAGATCGCTGACGTGGCCGAGAAGTACAACGCCAAGGCTCTGAAGATAACCTCTGCGGAGAGAATCGCTATCGTGGGTATCGACCCTGATGACATTGACGGTGCCTGGAGTGATCTGGACATGGAACCAGGAGCTGCCATTGGCCTTTGTGTCCGTAGCGTGAGAATATGTCCAGGGACGACCTTCTGCAAGAGAGGCATGCAGGATTCCGTGGGTGTCGGGTTGAAGTTGGATGAGAAGTATCACGGCATGGAGATGCCGCAGAAGCTAAAGATGGCGGTATCGGGGTGTCCCAACTGCTGCGCCGAGTCGAAGGTCCGCGACATCGGCCTGATGGGGACAAAGAAAGGTTGGAAGGTTTTCGTTGGCGGCTCAGCTTCTGGTAGAGCCAGAATAGGCGATCAGATCGCGGAAGATCTTTCGGATGAGGATGCCATGAAACTAGTGGACCGGATCATCGATTTCTACATTGAAAGTGGAGAGAAAAAACGTCTTGGTCGGTTCATAGAGACCATGGGGCTTGAGGAGTTCATGAAGGCCGTTCTCTGAGTTACACTGAAATGAATTCCTCCAGATGAATCGGGTTCGCAAGTTAGGTATACAGGTCAATTCATCCATAATCGATCAAAGGATCACGGGGAGAATTCAAAATGAAAATCCTGATTACGCTCATGGGCCCCAGCAACTGGGGGCTATTCAACTCTCTTTGGGGAATGATCCGCTTCCACGGATTCGTGCCTGATACGATATACATCTTGGGGAGGGAACAGGACAAAGGGGACTTCGAGATCGTCCGGAAGATGATGATCCCCCTTCTCAAAGAGTATGGTTCCAAGGCCAACGTTTCCTATGAGGCAGTAGAAGGAGGGAATGTGGAGGATGTCTTCGATAAGGTAAAGAAGATGGTGGATGCGGAACGGAAAGAAGGGTCCGAAGTGGCTTTGGATGTGACTCCTGGCAGAAAGGCAGCTGTGCTGGGTTCAATGCTTGCAGGATGGCGAGAAGGCAAGATCGGTCTTTTCGACCATATTTTCTATCTATACATCGAATCGCTTCGTAACGCATCGCGTCCTTTCATTCTGATTCCCCTATCCATTCAACACTGCCACGACATCGCTAAGGAGAACAGGAGGCCTAATGATGCTGCTTGAGGCTTCGAAGAACTTCATAATGGCCATTCTGAACGAGGCTCTGATTCATGGAAGAACCCGAATTTCAGTACGGTCGGACCTTCTAGACATGGAGATATTGAAATTGGATCTAGAGACTAACAGGATCGCCTGGATTGCAGAGCCAAAGGACTTCGACCCGGTGGTCTCGGAGATCAAACTGAAGTTAGGGAATCACTGGTTGGAAGACGACTTACCGAACTTCTTCGACCTAAGGGACGCTTTCCAAAGCTCTCTTATGATCAAGCCATCAGAGTTCATGCAACTCATAGAGGAAATGAAGAATATCGAGGAACGGAAAATGGATCCATATCGATTCCCTAGACAGATGCTGCTTGCCATAGACACCAATATCGCCTACAATAGGCTCTTCTCAAGATTGACACTCATGGACGAGATGTGCAGGAAAGGCGGACTCGATTCGTCCCTCATACCCATGCTGATACCGTCGCTGGTGGAAGAAGAGATCTCCAAATCTGTCGGAGCCAAGTACACCTCGAGGGATATTGACACCATCGAAAGGGCTCTTGGTAAAAGACTGCCTGGCAACCTGATCAACTGCCTTGGTAAGAAGGGCCGCAAGGCGGCAAATGCCCAGGCGGAGATCAAGATCATTGAGGAAAAATACAGTTCGATAAGCGTATCTGGGGGGAAATTCAAGGATGACAAGGAAGAGAGGGACAGAGACATCGTAATGAGTGTTGCCGAGTATTGCAGGGCTCAGGACAATGATGTGCTCTTCGTCACCGCAGATGACAAAGCAAGAGCACACTGCAGGGCATTCAGGATTCCCTCAGTGGGTCTGAGATATCCATATGATCTACCCAAGAGCATGGATTTCGATCCTTGGCTGCTTGTTGAACTGCTATACGATCTATCAATCAATTTCGCAATAATCTCCCTGAAGGGACTGGGTATAAGGTTTCAGGGAACTTGGGCTGGAAAATCCATCGAAGAGTATTCGAGGGAGAGGATGTGTTTCTCAGTTGAGGGGGGTTCCGATATTTCAAAAGATATCAAAAAGGATCATGATGTTTTGTGCAAGATCAGTCAAGCGGTTGACCTAAAGCATATCATTTAGGTAAATCCTTCACAATTGTGCGAAGAACCTAGGGATACCTTTTTCGTAGATTAGAGATTAAATACTTCTAGCAAAGTCAAAACGATGCATCGTAGTTCATCGTGGACCTTACAGTATTCAGCACAAAGTGTGAGGAGCCCCCGAAAAACTAGTGGTGGGGAAGTTGGAGAAGGTCCACGGGGACTCCCCATAGTGTAAATGCAAACCCCCTTAAAATATATTTTTGCTATAATCAACATTTAATGAAGGCCGCAAATTCTTCATTTTTATATTAAAGACTATAATCGAAAGGATATTCTTGATGCAGTGTAGAAAGGTTGCGAGTTTTCAAGGGATTCGGTTGAATTTGATAGTACCCTTTATTGAAATGGGTGAACGATCAAAGCCACTTCCGACTAATCTACAACTAAATATAAAATGATAATCGATATTTATCGAATCTACACTTTTCAAATATCCAATCCGAGAGTTCTGGCAAACTTTTCCATTGGCTTGAACTCCATTAGGAATTGCTACCAGTGGTAGACCGATGTGAAGAATGCACAATAACATGGACAGAAGATTACCATATAGATCGAGATTGAGAATCCTCAGGGCGGGATCGCTGCAGAATGAAATCCATAATTTCCTTTAAGAGAATATTCTTTCATTCATTCTTCGCAAACCCGTCTGTTCTTCGGATGCTTGATCAATAGCACTGAAATAGAACATATCTAGGAAAAAATAATTAATGAAGGAAGATGGGGGCACTGGGATTTGAACCCAGATCAGCGGGTTTCCACCACGCAGGGAGCTACCCCGCGTGAATCAATCAGGTCAGTGCTCCAGTTACTCATCAACCGTCAGCAAACCCGATTCCATTCATCCCTAATTAACTGGAGCCCGCGAGGATGCCGTGTTACCCCATACCCCCATCAAATCATCGTCACCTCTTACGCATCTTCTGCTGTCTCTTACGGCGGCGCATCTTCTTCTTACGCCACTTCCAACGCTGCTTGCCTCGCTTCTTCCAGGCACGTGAGCTTCTCTTCATCTTGATTCCTCAATGATACAATGCGGTGAATATATAGTCGTTTATCAAACTTTTCATGGTTTGGCGGGCCCGTCGGGAATTTCGCTCTCCAAAGAGAGTTTCGAACCCGAGACGTCTGGCTCGCTTCCGTGCCAAGGCACGATAGAAGGCCAGCGCTATGTCCAGGCTAAGCCACGAGCCCGCTTGCCTGCCATGTTCCTTATCCAATTTAAATATATCCCATTTCAACCTAGCCCAGCAGCCCTGATATTGAGGTTCCCATGAACAATAGTACTGCTTCCAAGACAGCTAGCAAACCGCCAACTAACATTATGGGACGGAAGCTTACAACCGCCCCCGTGAATCTTACCGTCGTTTCAATTGCTTTCAGGATCAGGAATAGGACGATGAAGATCACGAAAACAATGATCAATATCACTGTTAGGCTTAGGAATTCCAGGGAGAAGGTCGTTGCCAGATGATTGAGCAATAGGCCGATCCCTCCTGCTATCAAGATGCTGATGATGAAGGCCCATTTGATCTTCTTGAAACCTCTGGAGAACAGTGAGAAGCCTAAAATACCGAGCACGATGACTGTTGAGATCGGAACATCACCGTATGCGATCTCGAGTATGGCGAGAGCTATCATGAATATGCCGACAAAGAACGCGAGTACGATGGCGACCTCGTCGAGGCGCGTTTTCTTGCTACTTCCCAAGATGGCAATGATGATGGCGAGCAACCCACCCGCGAGCAATGCTATCTCTGGCATAGGACTGGCGATCAGTTCCTCGATGGCCATGGGTCTGCATCGCGACTCTTCGTACTTAATCCTTGTTCGCCAATTCCATTCTAGCTACAGGAAAGAATTTTCTTGCTCCCACCTCCATAATAGATAGAGATAACATGGATGTTGAGAGGGCAATAGAGACCAGAAGGGCTAGGAGATCTCTGGATGGAGGTTCAATAGACTCCAATTCAATTGAGTCTCTGATGAAGGCGTTGAGGCTTTCGGCCTCATGCTTCAACAATCAGCCATGGAGGGTGCTGCTCGTGGATGAAGAGGAACCATTGGAAAAGGTGCGAGGAGCACTCAGCAGGGGAAACCTCTGGGCAACAAGGGCACCTTTGATCATGGTGATCACTGCCAATCCCGAGGATGATTGCAGACTGTCAGACAGAAGAAATTACTTCCTTTTTGACTGTGGCCTCGCAGTTGGCCAGATGCTACTTGCCGCCACTGAGATGGGCATTATTGCCCATCCTATTGCTGGATATAAACCAGAGATAATCAGGGAAGCGCTATCGATCCCGGATGAGTATGTAATCATCGCCCTAGTGATATGTGGATACCCAAGCGATGATACTTCCCTTCTCTCAGAGAAACAATTGATTTCAGAAGAGGTCAGACCTGAGAGAAAGCCATTTAGTGAGATCTTCTTTCACGGAGAATGGGAAAATCCACTGAGACTATGATGTGCATTCGACTAAACTCAAATGTCCAGAATCTTGCGGACATTCAAATGCATTAGCTTCTCCTTGACGTCTTCATTTGCCCAATTATTCTCAAGGACGAACTCCACCCATTGTTTCGTAGTATAGGAGAGCTCGAACACGGGCCAGTCGCTCCCGAAGAACACCTTATCGGGCGCTTTCTCGGCAACCTCTTTGAGCCTTTCCATTGCCATATCTGGCTGAGAGGGAAGCCAACCTTGCAAGGCCGAGCAGTCCGCGAAAGCGTTGTCATACCTTTCAAGAAGATCGTAAGATTCATCTCTCCACTTTCCGCCCAAGTGAGCAATCACAATCTTAAGCGATGGATGCCTTTCAAGGACAGTCTCATAAAACGCAGGATGGCAGTACTCTTCCTTCAACGGTCCCCAGGCAGCACCTGAATGTGTTATCACGACAAGTTCCATGTCCTCCATGGCGGTCCAGAAATCGTCAAGATTCTCGTCCTGAGGGTAGAAGCCGTTTGCAGGATAGACCTTCACCCCCTTTGCATCCCACTTTCTAACACATTCCTCCACGAACTCTATTGCCCTTGCCCCCCGGTTAGGGTCTATGCCCACAAACGGAATGAGTCTATCTGGGTGAATCTCAGATCGTTCGAATACCCATTGATTCATCTCCTCAAAATCGATCTTGGGTTTCTCCACAAGGCCATGATCAAGTGGGAGAATAATGGATTTATCAACTCCCGCCATATCCATACCCTTGATCAGCTCGTTGTCATCCGCTCTGAACTCGGGCCAGATGAATTCCTCCTCCACGCCCATGTCCATTATCGCCTCAAGTGCCTTGAGGGGAGCTAGATAGGCTTCGACGATTGAATCTGGCTGCATGTCCCTGATGTACATGTGAACGTGGGAATCGATGATCATGAGGACCATCCGGGGGAGGGAAGTGCGATTATTTATCCATTACGTGCTGACCTGCTCCTGAATGGATAGTAAATTTGGATGTTAGGAACGATTGTCCATGTTCAATCTCGTCAATGGGTAAAATGAAATCATTGAAGATACCTAATAAGTCTGGAGGAATCGCTTGGGAAAGAACCGGATCGGGAGAACCGAAGACTTCAAGGGCACGGGTATGAGGCGGATCGAGGTCGAAGGCCATACAATTCTCTTGATCCATATGGACAATGTATTCTACGCGATACAGGGGCTCTGCTCTCACAAGAAAGGAGATCTTTCAAAAGGCACTTTGGAGGGATTCATCGTTTGTTGTCCCGTACATGGCTCGGAATTCGACATCAGAACCGGGGAAGTCATGAAGAATGTCAAATTGCCCCTGATAGGAAAGGCGAAGAATCTCCAGGCATATGATGTCTCCTTGGAGAACGGAGATATCTATATCGAGTTTTAAGAAGGATCTCAGGAATTCGACCTGCGTGACTCAAACTCTTCTTCCGAATTCACTAGCCCATGATCCTGCGTTTTCTCATTCCATCTCGATATTTCCTGTAGAGGACCTCGGACATAGCTAATAGGAAACCACCTGAAACGAAGGACAGCATCGTCCATCTGATGTCGAAAAAGAACGCGGAGACTCCACCCCAGAATGAAATCCATGAATCCCTCATTCGCCCGCTTGTCGCTCACCCTAAAGAATCCCCATCCATAAGCCCTTTTTGAGAACGGCCAGAATGGCTGGAGATTCCATATGCACTATCTGTCTTAATCACATGGTAAGCATAGGTTGGTCTTTGTAGAAGCCTTCGCTATTAAGCCAAATGTTCAGTGGTGCGTTACACGGAATATATTACAATATGAGTGATCACGATCGGTCCTAGAAGCGATCGGATCGATTCAGTGTGCTGCAGCCGCTTTCATCTCAGTCTTGCCCTTCCTTCTGGTGAATAACTTACGGATCTCATCCAGAATGAACACGGTGCTGGTGGAGGCGATGATGGTTGCCCAATCTATCGGGCGAAGCTCCACCGTCCCAAGACCAACCTGCAGTATCGGGATGGTGGTAGCCAGATACAGCAGGCAGACGGACGCTCCCATGGCTACGAATAGGTATTTGTTGGTCCTGAACCCCAGAGTGAAGGCAGATCTGTCCCTGGACCTGCAATTGAGACCATTGAACACCTGGAACATCGCCATGGTGACGAAAGCGAAGGTTCGCGCCCTTTGAATATCACCATTCATAATCTCCCTGTCGAAGAAGAAGAGGGTGATCGCAGTCATCAGCACCCCCAGGATGATCACATTTCGGACCATGAGGCGATCGATTATCTTCTCCCGAGGGTCCCTGGGCGGCTGCTCCATGATGTCCGCCTCCTTGGCCTCCAGAACCAGTGTCTTGTCCAGTAATCCGTCGGTGACCAGATTGATCCATAAGATCATGATGGGGGTCAGTATAAGGGGATGATCGGGAAACAGAATCAGCGCACTGAGAATGGTAATGATCTCCGCCGTGTTGGTGGTGATCAGGTACTTGACGACCTTCCTGATGTTCTCGAATACCACCCGCCCCTCCTCCACGGCGTTCACGATGCTTGCGAAGTTATCATCGGTGAGTATCATGTCCGCCACCTCCTTCGTGACATCGGTGCCGGTGATCCCCATCGCGATCGCGATATTGGATGATTTCAGTGCGGGTGCGTCGTTCACACCATCGCCGGTCATGGCCACCACATGGCCTTTGGCCTTGAGAGCGTTGACAATTCTGTTCTTGTGCTCGGGTGAGACCCTGGCAAAGACTGTGGTTCTTTCAATAATATCGAGCTCATCGTCAGTGAGGGAATCGAGCTCTGCACCAGTGACCGCCTCGTCCCCTGGATCCAGAATGCCTATCTCCTTGGCAATCGCCTCTGCGGTATTCTTATGATCTCCGGTAGACATGATGACCCTGATGCCGGCCGTCCTGCAAAGCCTGACCGACTCCCGGGCCTCCCTCCTTGGAGGGTCAATCATTCCGATAAGGCCCAAGAATATCATGTCCCCCTTTCCTTCGTTGATTATGTCCTTGCAATCCTCCAGATCCTTTCTGTCGAGATCTCGATAGGCCACCCCCAGAACCCTCAAGGCGCTGGAGGCCATATCCTGCCCCTTCTCTATCACCTCCTCCTTCATGTCATCGCTGAAATCCTGGATCTGGCCGTTCAAGAGGATGGAAGAGCAAATATCCAGAATCGCCTCAGGGGCCCCCTTGGCAAAGGAGATTATCTCATCAGAGGATTGATGAAAGGTCACCATGAACCGCTTGGCTGGATTGAATGGAATCTCATCGATCCTGTGATAATCTTCCCTGATCTCATCCTGGTGCATGGAGGCCTTCTCGGCGGCCACGATCAAGGCACCCTCTGTTGGGTCCCCTATCACTTCCCATCTGATCTCACCCTCAACCTCATGCTGCCTGAGACGGGCATCGTTGCATAGAACGACCCCCCTGAGCAGCGTGATGAGGGCCGAGTTTCCCTCCACCTCGATCATCTTACCGTTCACCTGAAACGAGCCCTCTGAGGCGAAGCCAACCCCGGTAATCTCTATCTCCTTTCCGTCGGCGAGCACGCGCCTAGCGGTCATCTGATTGGTCGTGAGTGTGCCAGTCTTGTCACTGCATATCGCCGTCACCGAACCTAGGGTCTCCACCGCGTTGAGCCTTCTGATCAGGGCATTTCGACGAACCATTCTGTATGCCCCGATGGACAGGGCGATCGTCATGACCACCAGCAGCCCCTCAGGTATGGCGGAGACGGCAGCGGCAAGGGAGAATGCCAGTATCTCGAAGAATTCAAAGCCACGGAGGAGACCAATGGTGAGCGTCAAAACGCTTGCCAGAACGGCTAATGAACCCAGCTTGATGCTAAGGTCCTTGGTCCTTCTCTGAATGGGGGCTTCGCCCCTCTCGGACTCCCGGATGAGCCCTGCGATCATCCCAATCTCCGTTCTCATTCCAGTGGCGAAGACCACCGCCTTCCCTCTGCCCTGAGTGATGCTGCTGCCCGAGAAAATGATGTTCTTCCGCTCAGCCACCGGAGTGTCCTTGTCAAGTGGCTCTGTTGATTTCCTCACGGTGGTGGACTCACCTGTGAGGAATGCTTCGTCCACCTCCAGGTTCATGGCCTCAAGCAGGCGGCAATCCGCCTGGACCTTGTCCCCCGCCTCAATCAGGATGAGATCTCCCGGGACCAGATTGCTGGCCTTCATCCTGATCTCATGGCACTCCTGATGTGTATCTTCATCACATATCCTTATCACATCCACCTCTTGAGAAACCATGGATCTGAGTGACTCGACTGCCCTCTCCGCCTTGTACTCCTGTACGAAGCCCATGATGGCATTGAAGGCAATGATCACCGCTATGACGATAGTATCGATCGTCTTCCCGCCAAGGTATGACACTACCGCGGCCACGACCAGAACCAGGTTCAGAGGGTTCTTGAGCTGGGCCAGAAGTATGTCGATCTTGCGTACCCTATCCTTCTCTTCCAGCTCATTTGGACCGTATTCTTTCAGGCGTCTCTCTCTTTCCTTGTTAGTCAGGCCCAGCCTGCTTGTGCCCAGCTTATCTAGTGATTCTTCGACTGATCGATCATGCCACGTCAGCCCCTCTTCCAAATAAGCAACTCCATTTGAAACCGATAGCCGTCATCCGCTGATTCTCCGAAGGCGGTACAATCACAGATGAAGGCGATAAATATTTCATCCCTTGATATATAAAAATTATTCATTATCGCCAACCAGTGACCTGCATCAGAATTGATTCCCATCATATGAACCGCATTAATGAACCAGGGCCCATCTTTTCATACAACATATACATATTTATGTCGATCGCTATTTGGATCACACTCAAAATGCCGAGGGATAGAATGGTAGAGAGATGGATATGTGACTCCAGAGTGGCAGAGATAATGACCAGGGAGGTCATCTCTGTCAGCAAGGATCAGAGCATCAGGGAACTCGTAGATATGTTTGAGAAGTACGATTTCAACTCCTTCCCGGTCGAGGAGAACGGTAGGCTCATAGGCATAGTCACGAAGCTCAATCTTCTCAAGGCCTTCAGCCTAGGTCTTGAGTTCCGCAGAACCGCTTACTTGGACATGATCTACGCTGAGAATGTAGGGGACGTCATGAGGAAGGCGACAATATCACTTGAGGTCGATGACACAGTGAAGAGGGCGATTGAATACATGGTCGAGTTCAGTCTGCGGAGCCTTCCCGTGGTGGATAATGGCAAGCTAGTCGGGATGGTGTCAAGAAAGGACGTGGTGAGATGCCTGGAGATGGGTGACGAGGAGGGAGGATCTCGAATTCCTTGAGAAATAGTTACCTTTGACATCATTTCTCTGATGGCGATACCTCTACACACATCATAGCTCGAGACACTGACTCTTGTCTCAAGATGGGAACGAGATGAGGATTTGTGACCCAAGGCGGTGTCCTCGACTCAGGAGGGGAGGCTCTGATTAGATAAAAGGAAGACTCTCACCCTTCTCAACGATGCCCAATCGGTGATCAGACAGTATCCAGATATGAAGCTGACCGTTCGTAAGATATTCTACCGCCTTGTAGCCACTGGTAAGATGAAGAATGAACTCTCCTCATATAAAAGGCGGTTTCGCGTCCTGAGAGATGCGAGGTTGGATGGACAAGTATCTTTTACTGATATCGAGGATCGGGCTAGGAAGATCATCCGGGGGGATTATCTTGAGTCCAAGGGGATCAAGAAGGCGAAACCGTTGATCCCGAACCTCCATTACAAGGGAGAACCCAGGTTCTTCAGCTCCAACCATCTCAGAAAGCTGAAGAAGAACGTGTAGGAGATCTCGGGCATAGAATTCCGCACCAAGGATTTCAGGCCGACATTCGCCCAGAGGATTATTGATAGGGATCCCTCCCCCCTACCGGATGTTTCCTCGGTCTTGGGGCATACGAACATCGCCACAACGCAGAAGTATTACGCACGGATACGTCGCGGCACGGCCCTTCACAGGATCGAAACCGCCTGGATAGGTTTCCAGGCCGAAAAAAGCAAAAACAATTTTATTGAAATAGAAGAATTAATGTCTGGATGTTATGGAAGTGGACCGGGCGAGATTTGAACTCGCGGCCTCTACCATGCCAAGGTAGCGATCTTCCAGCTGATCTACCGGCCCTTGAGAACTGGGCAAAGGGGTTCCGATAATTAAACCTTACCATCCCCAGCCTTCGACTGGTCGTTACTTCAACCGATACAATGCATCGATTTTAGTAATCAATGTCGAGACGCTGCTGGAAGCGCATCTTCTCTCCAGGGATATTGGTGGGATACTCTCCAGTGAGACAAGCAAGACACAGATCGCTCTGGGGCTTTCCAAGCGCTTTCACCAGACCCTCGATGCTCGTGTAGCCGAGCGTGTCAGCGGTAATCTCTCGGGCGATCTCATCCACGCTCTTGTTGGTGGCGACGAACTGATCACGAGTCTTCATGTCCACACCATAGTAGCAGGGAGCCCTTATTGGCGGGCAGCCGATCCGGACATGGATCTCCTTCGCGCCTGCCCTCCGTACCATCTGGACAATCTTACGAAGCGTCGTACCCCTTACTATAGAGTCGTCTACCAGCACCACTCTCTTGCCCTTGACCGTGCTCTTGATGGGATTGAGCTTCAGGGCAACGCTCTCCTCCCTATCCGCTTGGTCAGGAAGTATGAAGGTCCGTTCAACGTACCGGTTCTTCATCAATCCCTCGTCGTACTTGATGCCGGACTCCTCTGAGTACCCGACAGCGTGACCTCTTCCAGAGTCGGGAACTGAAATGACCACGTCGGCTTCGGCGGGCTGTTCTCTCGCCAGCTGCCTTCCGACATTCTTCCTGGCCTGGAATACTTCTAGGCCGTCGATGGTGGAATCAGGGCGAGCGAAGTATACCCACTCGAACATGCAGGTCGCCGCATTTGCGGTGCCTGGTGACTTAGCTGAACTAAATCCCTCTGAGGTGATCTCTACGATCTCACCCGGTGCGACGTCCCGGATGAAATTGCCTTTGAGAATGTCGAAGGCTGAATCCTCCGATGCGATGCCATAGCCATCGGATAGCGAGCCGATCGCTAGGGGACGAAAGCCCATGGGATCCCTTACTCCAAACACCCGATTCTCTATCATGAGGGTGATTGAGTAGGCCCCATCCAGCTTGCGCATGGTGTTCTTGATGGCTTTGAAGGGTTCGCCAGCCTCCACGAGTTCGTTGGCTAGAATTCTTATGATGATCTCGGAGTCGGTATCCGTCAGGAACGCCCATCCATCTGCCTGCAGCTTCTTCCTGAGCTTTTCAGAATTGACTATGTCCCCATTATGAGCGATCGCCAACTCACCTGCGGAGGTAGTGACCACCATAGGCTGGCAATTCTGGACGGAGGAAGTTCCGGAAGTTGAGTACCGGACATGACCGATGCCCACATTTCCCTTGAGCATGGAGAACTCCCTACCGCACAGCACTTCGTGCACCAGTCCCATCCCTCTGATATACTTGATGCCTCCGTTGAAAACGGCGATGCCTGTGCTTTCCTGGCCACGGTGTTGGATGGCTCTTAAGCCTTTCTTTAGAAATAGATTGACGTCGGAGTTGAGTGCCATGGCAACAACCCCGCAACTGTGCTTGGGCCGGTCGTCCATCGCCCTCACCTCCATGACTAATGAGTCTTCGCCCAATTATAGGAGCGCATTTTCGCGGTCTTTCCGTAACCGCACGAGGCGCAGAAACCCTTCCTTAGATTGTACGAATGCTTCCCGCAGCGCCTGCAAGGAGCGTGGGTCTTCTTGCTAGCTCGCTTTCCCATCGAGGGGGTCCCTTTTCCCATGAATCACAACTCCTAAGGTGAAATGTAAATCACGTTGTCGCCTCTAACGATGGCGATGTCGAGCTTTCTGATTGGTTCGTTCCTGACGAACTCTTCGGCGTTTTTCAGGACAAGGTTCATATGAGGATCATATCCGTCAAGTATACCTCTATATTCCCTGCCCGCCTTGAGCTCAACGATCACATGTTTGGTAATCGCCTGGTTAAGAACCGAAAGAGGCTTCTGCATGCAATAAACACCGGTTGCCCGATTGACCGTACAGTATTTGAAGTTTGTTATTCCTGGACATTTTGGAGTCAGTAGAAAGCACCGATAGTGGGGGCACCCAGCCTATCCATATCGTAGTAGATCACCCCTTCCCTCATGAGATCCTCACCGATGATCCCGAAGACATTCCCTAGAAGTGTGGTCCTCCAAAGAAGGTCTAATGCTGTGGTGGAGAAGGCTCCGAGATAAGTGTTCGAAAGGTAGTCTTCGTACCCGTATAGGTCCTCAAGGTAACAGACGTACCCGAGGAAGCTGTCCCTGCGGTTCAGGGTCCGAAGGTAATCTCGCAATACAGATGTTCTTGTCAATTTGGAATCCACAATGCTGACGCTCATGGGATCTATTGAATCCATATAGTGGAGGTCGCCATCCCTGTCCATCACCTGCCAGTGGATCCCGTCCTCCCTCACGACGAAAATATGCCACTTTCCAGTGGGATCGCAGTATACAGGGGCTGAATAGGGTGAATCGGACTCCAAGGAGGCAAGCGCGCTCTCCATGACCGCTATCTCCAGGTCAAGTTTCTCATTATTCAACAGAGCCTTTGCATTGAGAGGTAGCTCAACCTCCCCTTCGTCTGCAGATGATTCAAGCATCCTGGCCAGGATTGATATTTCTAATCCCTTTCCGATCTCATTCTCGATAGTGTCTCTTATGTGAGTGATGTCTGTGACCACTCCAGCGATATCACAGTTTGTCCAGAACTCAGCATAGACATCTCCTGTCTGGGAAAGAAATTGCAGAAGCTGCTTCTCCCTGGTGGAAATCAGATCTCGGGCAATGGCGATCGCCTCTTCTCCTCTGTCCAACCAGACACCCCTGCATGAAAGGTCCAGCTCCACCTGCAATCTTTCCCCCAGATACAAGTGGAACGGATACTGGCGGCAGAATCTGGGCCTGTGGTCGTACACCTTACACCTTCCGCTCTCTAGGAATGTGCAAGGTCCACCAACCTCCTTGGTAGCTATGGTCAGGTGCTCGTATGGATCATCGATCCATACCAATCTTTCAGGATGATTCTTCCTGAAGAAAGGAGCCTCCTCGGCCATCACCTCGGGCTGGCATAGACAACACAGCTCACATCCGTCGATGCAATCGAATCTCCTTCCTTCCAGCTCGGACAGGTCCACCTCAAACTCCGACGACATTCCTGCCTACCCTCTCTCCCATGAATACTCCTTCATCGACCACCATTCTGCCCCTTACCATTACTGAATAGGGGAATATCGACTCCCACCCCTCATAAGGCGTCCAGCCACATCTACTGTGGAGCCTGTCGCCCTTGATGGTAGATACTATCCTTGGATCCACTACCATGAGATCAGCGTCCATGCCAACGTCGATATACCCCTTATTAAGATTGAAGAGAAGGGCGGGTCGGTAAGAGGCCATTCTGACCAGCATTGGAAGGTCAATAATGCCCTTTTTGACCAAGAGTAGCATGAGAGGGAGAGACGTCTCCACACCAGGTATTCCGGAAGGAGCGTAATCGAATTCGTCCTCCTTCTCGGCGAATGTATGGGGGGCATGATCCGAGGCCAGGATATCGAAACTCCCTTCCTTGAACGCCTCGAAGAGCTCCTTTCTGTTGGCTTCGCTCCTGAGAGGGGGATTCGCCTTACCCATTGCACCGAGGTCCTTCTTGCTGCTCAGCAGCAGGTGGTGAGGTGTCACCTCCTTTGTGAAAGGTAAATTTGAGAGTAGCTCCAGTCCCTGCTTGGAGGAAATGTGGCAGATGTTGATCTTCTCGTACTGCGAAAATGAGGACAATCTCTCGATGGCCGTGGTCTCTGCCTGATAAGGCCGATTCGAGGCGTGTCCTTCCAAATCCCAAGTCGGCTCATTTCTCAACCAGGCCTGGTCCTCAGCGTGGACCGAGAGCACGCTCCCGCTCTCCTTGATCGATTCCAGTACTTTCTTGATATCGTCATCTTCGGTGACGAGAAGATCGCCTGTCGTGGATCCCATGTATAGCTTGTATCCCACCACACCTTTGTCCAAACGGGTCGGATCCACCCCCGGAGTGCACCCCGCGAATATACCGAAGTCCACCCATGCCTTCCTTGACGCGATGTCCAGCTTGTCTTCCACCGCCCTAATGGTGGTGGTCGGGGGAATGGTGTTCGGCATGTCCATCACACATGTGATGCCCCCGAAGGCGGCCGCCTTGGTCCCTGATGAGAAATCCTCCTTCGCTGTGAGACCGGGTTCGCGCATGTGAACGTGGATATCCACACCGCCCGGAAGAATGAGCATGTCTTTGAAATCTAGATGCTCCTCCCACCTCATTATCTTCTTGATCTCGACGATCTTTCCGTCCTTCACGCCGATACAGCATTTCACCAACTGATCGCCTATTAGAACTCTGCCCTCCAAGGTCAGTTCCATCAGATCACTCCAGGGGTTTGCGGGAGACTCTACCCCTAGGTCGGTCCTCGGTGAATACCTCACCCTGGAACTTGAAAATCTTGGTCTGGGGATCAAGCCAGCAATCAGGGGTCAAACCGGCCTTCATGCAGGTATGACACAGGAAAGTCTCCTCGTCCCACTCCCATTCAACCGGGACCTGGGGGAGCAGTAATCCTTTAAAAGGCCCCCTCTCCACGATGAGACCATCCTTTCCGACAAAGATAGCAGCGGGAAGCTCCTTTCTATCTACCATTACTTCTTCGGGAGGCGTTAGAATGGTCACCTCCACCGTCACAGCTTCCACTTCATCTCCCCTGAGCGGCGGGAACCTTGGGTCGTGACAGGCACCCTGGGCCGCACGGATCAGCGCGCCTCCTAGGGTGTAGACAGGTTCTGGGTATCCAATGCACCCCCTTAGATCCCTATCTGGGTAGGTGCTTAGGGTGACGAAGACTCCCATCTTCACCCTAAATCCTTCTGGCATATCGAACTTTGATGGCTCATTATCTAGAGTCTCAGCCTCGACTGCCTTCCTGGCAATCATGACGGCCAGCTCTCCTTCGCTGTCATTCATGTCAGATGTCTCCCTCGAGAGACTATCCAGCAGCTTCGATTTAATCCTGTCGATTGTCTTTCTCCGGAGTTCCCATCATCGCATATGAATAAGTATTTCTAGTCTGGCCAACCTATGATTAATCATGGCCGAGATCGCTAGGGACATCTACGTGGATGAGGTAATGACCCGTTCACCAGTAATCGGCGATCCCGGGATGACAGCCCGAGAGGCCGCCCAACTCATGAAGAATAAGGAGGTGGGCAGCCTAGTGATCGTCGAGAATAACCAGCCAATGGGAATACTGACCGAGAAGGATCTCGTGGAGAAGGTGGTCTCAGAGAACCTCCTGCCTTCCAAGGTGATCGTTGAGAATATCATGTCAACCCCACTAGTTATCGCTTCCCCCGGAGACAGCGTGGTCGATGCTGCCGAGAGGATGGCGCATCTGAAGCTGAGGCGACTTCCTGTGGTTGACGAAGGTAGCTTGGTTGGCATACTCACCGAGAATGATATCCTTCGGATATCTCCATCATTGATCGAGATCACGAGAGAATGGGCGAGGATCAACTCGTCAGGTCTTGAGACTGAATCGGTTGGAATAAGTGTTGGATACTGCGAGATCTGCGGTAGCTACTCTGACATGCTGATGCATCTAGATGGAAGACTTCTCTGCTCCGACTGCCTCGAGATGGAGAAGTGATCCATCAATAGACACTTCTCAGGGCACCATATTCCAATTCATAATCAAGCTAGCCTAAGCTCCCTGAGTTTACTCTCTCCGGGTTTCCCATCATTGTCCCAACCCCGAGCATCCAGGTAGTCATCGAGCATTCGATGCATTTCCTTTTCGGTAATGATGGCACCCTTTGCCACGCCATCCTTGATCGGCTCTTCGGTCAGCCTCCTGGGGAGATAGAAATCCTCCCGTCTTACGCCCACGGAGTAGTTGAAAAGCTGCTTGAGGTTGTTGACCCTCTCGCCCACCTGAAGTATCTCTTCCTCGGACATCTCCTCGTCCAGTATCGCCCGGATGAATGGGATGTAACCTTCTATAAGGAAGAACCCTCGAGAGAACTTGCAGACTCCAAGTGAATCGTATACGGTCATGAAGTCCTCCATTGCCTTGACTTGCTCCCCCTTTCCTTCAGCGGCAAAGCGGTCGACGTTGTCCCATCTCCAGAATTTGCCAACGAGGTTGAGCGCGTAAACGCCTGACCTTAGGTGGCAAGCCCCTCTAGGAGATGTCATGAATCCTAGGCCCATACCCTTGATCCCTCGAACGTCATAGGCGGGTGGCTCCATTCCCTTCACATGCATCGCATATCTCTCCACATCGTTCCCGATCTCACTCGCGGCCCTCATGACGCCCTCGCCAAGAAGCTTCCCGAATCCTTCGCGCCTGCCAATCATCTCCGACATCTCGACAACTGCGTCTGGGTTTCCGAAACGACATTCCATTCCCAAGTCATCGGTGGACAGGATGCCACGCTCCACGAGCTCCATTGTGAAGCCTATGCAGACCCCTGCAGAGATCGTGTCTATGCCCAACAGGTCGCATACCTCGTTGGCCCTGGCAAGGGCCTCGATATCCGGGTTGGAGCACTCGCCCCCCAGTGAGTAAAGGGTCTCGTACTCGATCCCATCGAGTTTCGTGCCCGAGTACTTCCCTTCCTGGACGACGAACAGCTTGCCGCAGGCCTTTGTGCATCCGAAGCAACCTTTGCTTCTCAGGGTGTATCTTGGAGCCCAGTAGTACGGATCTATCTCCTTTCTGTCCTCGAAAACGCTCTCCTGCCAGTTCCTCGTGGGGAAGACCCCTCTCTCCTCATTCACCCAGTTTAGGAACTCACCAGTGCCGTACTTGGTGTCATCCATGAAGGCTCCGCTGTTCTCCATGGTGTTCTGAAGTTCTAGATCGAGCCTGATCAGTTCCTCTGGGTCAGCAATCGTAAGATCCTTTGTTCCCCTGACAGCGATTGCCTTCAGGTTCTTCGAGCCCATCACCGTTCCCAGACCAGCCCGTCCGCACTGTCGGTCTTCACAGTCTATGGTAGCGTATCTGACCAGCTTCTCGCCAGCAGGGCCAATGCAGGCCACCGAACTCACTCTCAGATCCCTTCGGATGGCCTCCTGAGCATCTCTAGTGACCATCCCCCAATATGGAGAGCCTCCCTTTATATCGATAACATCATCCCATACTCGAAGGACGCAAGGGAACTCAGACCTCCCCGTGATTACCAGAGCATCGTAGCCTGCCATCTTGAACTCGGCTCCTATGTTTCCGCCCATGACCGACTCCGCTATAGTGCCCGTGAGAGGCGAACGTGAAAGGAAGAGGCACTTCCCCCCAGTAGGAACTGGTAGACCTGTGAAAAGACCAGGCGCGAATACCAGCACATTCGAGGCATCCAACGGCTGGACAGAGGGATCCATATTATCCGTGAAGAGCTTCACGGCCAGTCCATCCCCGCCTAGATATTCCTTGACCAGATCTGGTGTTGTCTCCTCCGTTCTCATCTCCCCTGTGGTCAGGTCCACATACAGGATCTTGCCCCCAACCGCGTGCATCAGTCATCCCTCCAGGCGGTGAGCAGGGAGGCGTAGCTATCCTTATCCGCCTCCTCGAAGCGCAGAGCGCCACTTGGACAGAACTTCACGCACATTGGATCTCCGCCGCAGAGATCGCACTTGTGAGCCGTCTTGTCAATCCAGATCACGCCATATGGACAGGCCTTCTTGCAGTTCCCACAGGCAGTGCAGAGCCCTCCATCGATGGTGACAACGCCATCTACCACCGATATGGCATCCTCTGGGCAGGAATCGATGCAGCATCTGTCCCCACATGTGATGCATTGGGTGCACACCAAAGGAATGTCGTTCATTATATCGGGCTTCTGCACCCTCAGCCGGGCCTTCTTGGTGTTTACCGCCCCCTCGTGATACAGGGAGCAGATCATCTCGCAGAAGCGGCATCCGGTGCAATTCTCGGGATACGAGACCAAGACAGCAACCATGTTCAAACCTCAAGTATGGATGTTGACCGTGGAAGTATCCGGCGGACTGGTATTCCAATCTTTTGATTGGATATGATGGTGAAGAACGGAAATCGTAGAATTGAGAGTGTGATGAAACGCCACGCTTCGAAGCTGGGCATCAGTCGATCTCGATTTTCTTCAGCCCCTGACTCGCTTCCTTTCCCTCGACCACTTCCAGCCTGGAATCTATGATGCTCTTGGCCGTGAGGAGGAATTCCCTCCTCATTTGCTGGTAGTGGCGCTTGGTGTCCTCTGGGAATCGTGACTTGGGCATCATGACCTCGAACGCCAGCAGCAGCTCGCTGCCTGCCTTGATCAGGTGCTGTCTTGCCTCCTCGGAGAACACTACTTTCATCATCTCCTCCGCCTCTTTCCTCATAGCATCTTTTCGGGAAAATTCGGGAGCTTCCTCTTCTTTTTCCACCTTCTCCTTAGACCCCTCCACCTCAGTCATCTTCAACCTCCTTGGCGAACTTGATGAGAAGTCGGCCCTCATCGAACTCTGCCTTCAGTATCTCCCTCTTCACCAGTGTATATGGGAGAGAGACAGAACGCTTGTAGGAACCGACCTGTATCAATAATGCGTCTTCAGACCTATATAACTCTACTTCCTTCTTCATGGAGAATGGCAGCTTGAGAGAGAGTATAGCGTTCTCGCCGTCATCGTAGATGTCCATGGGCTTGTCTGTAGAATAGACCTGGGTTGGGTCCTCTTCTCCGAAAAGTCTCTCAGAAAGCCTCTCCAGCATGGGGATTCCCACGAGCTCCGTCTGGAACAACTCCGAAGTGAATATCTTGAGAGGATTGAAGCTTTCGTTGATCACTTCCATGTAGTGCTCCTGTTCCTTCAGTTTCTCCTTGAAGTACCCCTCGGTGTCCTCGGGAAGGAGCCTGTTGACAACGAGAGATTCCACCGTAAGGTTGTAGAGGCAGAGGTAGGTGTAGGCCCTCTTGGTCTCGTTGATCACCATCTTCTCGGGGTTGACCACAAGGCGAACAGAAGTGATCTCGGGTGAAGTGAGCACATGACGAACCACTTTCATCCTCTCCTTGAGGTGTTCCAGATCCTTCATGAACTCCTTAGTGGGAAGAGGGGTGTCCATGAACCTTCCTACGGTAACGCGGGCCAGGCGTACCATCCGCTGAAAGACCTTGTAGACCTTGTCAAAATACCAGTCCGAGACATCGGGGAAGCTGAGAAGTCTCAGGGTCTCGGCCGTCGGAGCGGTGTCCAGTACGATCACGTCGTACTCGTCAGAGCGGTAGAAGTCCCAGATGTAGAAGAGAGCTGACATCAGCTCCATCCCGGGCCATATGGCCATCTCCTTGGCGCTGATGTCGTCTAGGCCCTGCGCGACCAAGAAGTCCGTTATGTATTTCTCAATCTCCTTCCATCGATTCTCCAGTTCGAAAAGGACATCGACCTCGATGGCGTCCAGGTTCTCATCGATATTAACTATCTCGCTGGAGAGCTTGATATCCAATGAATCCGAAAGTGAATGGGCGGCATCTGTGCTCATGACAAGGGTCCTGTGTCCCAAACGGGCTGATTTAAGGGCGGTTGCAGCTGCAACCGAAGTCTTACCCACGCCACCCTTCCCGGTGTAAATGATGATCCTCACTGATTCACCGGGACACCAACAAAGCTGCAACTACTTTAATTGTACGGAATTAAAGAAAATTGATGGGGTTGAGGAGTGTGCCGGGGACGGGGTTCGAACCCGTGACCTTCGGATGTCCCTGGTGAGAATCTTTGATTCTATACCCTATGAGTCCGACGCTCCACCAGGCTGAGCCACCCCGGCATTGGTAGATCAGCTATCTTCCGTCTCCTCGGAAATGTCCACTTCCTCAGCCTCATCCGTGGATTCGGCTGATTCCTCCATCAATTCCTCAGGGGTCTCCTCGGAGATCTCCTCCTCGACGGCCTCGGTCTCCTCGGCTTCCTGCTCGGACTCGGCCTCAACCTCGATCTCCTCTATGATCGGGAGGGGCTCTCCCATCTCGAGGACCTCGGTCTTGCGGATCTCTACCCTCTTGATCGGAACGATTGTCTTGCAGGATCTGGCAATATTCTTGGCCAGATCCCCAGAAATGATGGACTTGACCAGATCAGAGATGGTCATCTCGGTAACGGCCTTATTGACCTCCTCGCCCATGATCGCGCGGATTGCCGATTCCTGAGAGGATTGAATCCTCTTCTCGGCCACGCTCATCGGCTTGATGCGGACCAGGTATCCATCCATGGTCCTCACATCTACCACATGATCGGTCTTGCTCCTCTTCCTCCGAGTGAGTCTTCTTACATAATCGCTGGTCAGATCATGACCTGTGAATACTGTATGGGCGTCAAAACCCCTGACGTCCTGGATTCGGAATTGTATCTTAACATGCATCTTGGAGAAGTCACCAGTCAGATCATGAACTGTGGCCTCAGCAGTGCGACCCATAAGGTTGGTCGGTTCGGCGCTAGGCGTTTCCCCTAGAAGCACTTGGTTGAACATGGAAGGAGCATAGACTTTGTACCATTCCTTTGCCTTCCACTTGTCCTTGACCTTTCTGGATGCAGTCTTACCTTTCTTTGCCATCAATAGCCTCCGTCTAGGCAGAATCGGAAATGTGTATCTATATTAATATGTTTGCCATGGACCAACTGACCCTCCAGCATCCTGGAACGGTATTAGATGAAAAATGTTAAAGGTGGGTGCCTCGCACCCTTTGGTTCATTGGCCTATGGCCCGAAGCATGGCAGCCCTAGCATCCTCTGAGAGGAATGCTTGCTGGGTCTCGAGGCGGACTTCCAGATCCTTTATGCTCTCCAGCTTGTCCATGAACGCCGTGATATGGCTCTCGGTGTTCCGGACCACTAGTATAGCCACCTGCTCCTTGCCCGTGAGCACTCGGTCCTCCAAATTGGCCTGGAAGTACACGAAGCCTCTGAGCTCCGGGGGCACGGCATCGACACCGAAGATGCCCACCAGGTCTACGGGGTGCATCCAGCGGACCTCAGAGGTTCACAGGGACGACGTGGGCAGAGAGCCCCAGGTCCTCCTTGGGGAGGCCAATGGCGATGCCGTAGAGCTGAGCCAGGTGAATGACCGGAATGTCGTACCCAGAGAGATCCTTCTGACCTCTGTCGAACTGAAGGTGGCAGAACGGACAGACATCAAGGATGAAGTCGGCGCCGACAGCCTTGATGTTCTTGAGCTTCTCCTCGGTCATCATGAGAGCCACGTTCGCATTACCTGAGCGAACGCCGCCGCCCGCACCGCAGCACATCTGCTTGTCCTTGTAGTTGACACTGGTTGCTCCGGTAGCCTCCACGAGATCATCCAGGATGTGTGGTCTCTCGGGGTCATCAAGTTTCTTGATGTTGCTGGGCTTGGCAAAGTGGCAGCCGTAGTGGACGGCGATCTTGAAGTCGACAGGATTGGTAACCTTTGTCCTGATCTCTTCCACTCCGATGTCGTTGTAGAACATCTCTGCGAAGTGGCGCACCTTGACACCACCATTGTACTGCAGACCGATCTCCTTGAGGATCTTGTTGACGTCCTTGAGAAGGGCTTCGTCCTCCTTTAGCTCGTGGTTCGCATCGAACAATGAACCGTAGCAGCCGTTGCAGATGGTCAATATGTCCACGCCCTGCTTCTCGGCAAGGGCCAGGTTCCTAGCGGCCGCAGCCAACCAGGTGGCCTTATCGAAGGACTTGATGACACCGGGCGCAGGGCAGCAGCCAGCACCCTGGAGATCCACTAGGTCAACTCCCAAGGCCTGGCAAACCTCACGGGTGGCCTTCTCGATGCCGGGGTATCTGAGTGGAGCAATGCATCCAAGGAAGAATCCATACTTGTCCGCCATCTCAGTTCCCTCCTACCAGCTTGTCGAAGCCGACCTTCTTGATTATTGTCTGGAAATCCTCCAGCGCTTTGGGGTCGGATAGGACTGTGGGTGGCTTCTCGGGAAGACCCATGGACGCCCTGAGCTTCGCGTATTCGTCAGTCAGGGGGACGGTATGCCCATTCTTGATCAGAGAGTTGGAAACTTTCTTGTGATCGTCCAACATGTGACCTTCCTCGGAAGCGATGTTCCTGAGGGCAATGATGATGTCGACTATCTCCACACCTCTTGGGCACCTCTCGGTGCAGGTGTAACAGGTCGTGCACATCCACAGGTCATCGGAGTCCATGATGTCCTCCTTCAGACCTAGTTGCGCCTTCCTGATCAACTGCCTAGTCTTGAACACGGTGTTCCTTCCAGAGGGGCAGCTTGCGGTGCAGGTGCCGCACTGGAAGCAGAGGTTCAGCGTCTCGCCGCCCCTCTCGATGACTTGGTTAGCGAATTCTGGATTGGGTACCTTTGCACACATGTAAATCGCACCAGAAAGGTTAGCTTGATGTAGATATATAAAACAACCTGGAAAATGGGCTTAGTTTTACCTATTTTGGTAAATCTTCAAAGTCTCTTCCGTCGCATCTCGTTGATGAGTCTCTCGACCTCCCGGGACTCATCCGAGTACATGGCAATGATCTTGTGCATTAGGAGCTGGGGGTGGGTGAATGTCTTGAGCTCAAGGCCTTTCTTGGCGGCGTAACTCTGGTTCAGGAAGAATGAAACCTTGGGGCGGAGGAGCAGGGGAAGGGACCTTACCGTCCCCAAGATCTCGTACTCCTTCCCGACACTTTCCAGATGGAGAAAGCCAATGCGCTGTGCCCCGTAACGAAAGCGCATGTACTTTTCGCCCCGTTTGATGTGAAGAAGGTAGTCTTCCGCAATCTCTTCCCATTTGGCGTCCTCGAACTCGAAGGCATAAATAGGGTCATCCAGTATGACCACGTCCATCAATCCTGCCCTGAAGTCCTTGATATTTCTTTCATCATCTGAAATGATCAGATCATAAGGACCCATGGCATCGATCTTTGAGAGTACATTTAGAAGAAGATCCTCGGTTATTATTGAACATCCAACCCTCACGGATTCTCCTGAACGGGCTCTCCCTTTGAGCGCCATGAACTCTCTGACCACGGCCCTTCCTTCTCGAGTCAGCCTCGTCCCCCTTTTCGAAGTAATGGTAAGAGGGGCCCCTGCTTTTTCCTCAAGCTGTGTCAGGTAGCGGTGAAGAACGGGGGTGGCAATTCCCAACCTCCTCGCGGCACGGTTCTGGCTTCCCTCCTCGTAGACGGCTACCAGAACCTCAAGCTGTCTGGTGGTTATCTTCTTACCACCTATCATCAAGGAGACAGAGGGCTCAATCTGCACACACTGGCATCTCCCTATCCATATTTCTAGTTTCACCGCGATAATGAGCTTGGCTGCCGACTAAATGTTAAATAATGATCCTTCCATCGACGAGATGATGAGAACCCTAGTTCTGGGAATCGGTAGCCCTATCATGAGCGACGACTCGATTGGACTGAGGGTAGCAGAGGAGATCAGGACATTGGGGCTGGAAGAAGTGGACGTCCAGGACCATAGCACCAGTGGACTGGATGTCATCGAGATAGTACTGGACTACGAAAGGGTGATCGTCGTGGACGCGATCATTACCCGGAGATTTCCGCCTGGTACTTCAAGGATCCTCACTACCGCAGACTTCAGTCACACCGTTTCATCAGGCAGTCCTCATGAGATCAACATCTTCACCGCAATCGAGCTTGGAAGAAGTGTCCATCCGGGAAGGATGCCAAAGGAGATCATTCTCGTGGCGGTCGAGGTTGCTGACGTGATGACGGTTAGCGAGGATATGAGTCCCGAAGTTGAACGGGCCATTCCAAGCATCGTAGAGAAGGTCAGAAGCCTCGCAACCCAGGATCGCAAATGAAAATTCTCAGAAATCCAGAGCATCACGGTCCAGATCGACCACCGGCCCATGAATCGCCACGCACATCTTCTGCGGTCTGATCATCTCCTCCGCGATGGCAAGGATCTGGTCCTGGGTGATCTCTTCCATTTCCTGGATCATCTCCTCGATGGTCTTGACCTTACCGGTCATCGCAAACGCCTCGCCGATTCTGAACATCCTGTTCTCCGTGGACTCCAGCCGTCGGACAGTTGCTCCCTTTATAAGCCTCTTGACCCTATCGAGTTCTCCTAGTTCTAGACCTTCCCGTTTGAGTAGGGAGAACTCTGAGGATATGGATTCGAGCACACGGGCGAGTTTATCCTTGGAGCAGGAGAAGTATATCCCCATGTTGCCACAGTCACTGTAGTGCTTGGATATGCTGTATATGGAGTACACCAGCCCCTCCTCCTCCCTCACCTTCTGGAAGAGCCTGGAGCTCATTCCCGCTCCTATCAACGCGCCCAACATGCGCTGGATCTGTCTCGCTGGATCGCCCGCTGCAACCCCCGGGAATCCTAGTCCTACGTATGCCTGGTCCCCCTCCCTGGGGAAGAACCTGATGTCTGCTTTTGATGATGGGGGCAGCTGGTCATTGATCCGAGCCACTCTTGGCATGGAATCGAGACACGTTGCCCATTCCTCGACCTTTTTCTCCTCAACTCCACCCGACGCCACCACGATAAGTTTCTCGGGCGAGTAATTGGAGGCATAGAAATTCTTCAGATCAACAAGCGAGATGGATCCAATCGTGTCAAAGTCACCGGCCTCAGGTATCGACATTGGATGTCCATCCCAAATCGCCTGGGTGAAAAGATAGTGTATGTAGCTCTCCGGCTCGTTGAGGAGCATGCTAACCTCCTGGGTGACTATCTGCTTTTCGAGGCTGAAGCTATCCTCGGCCAGGATAGGGCTAGCGACAATTTCCCCAAGTATCTCGCCGGCGTTCTCGAAGGTCTCCTTGAGGATCGAGCTATAGAAACATGTGAACTCCTTGCCAGTGAACCCGTTGAGCTCGCCTCCCGCGTCCTCGATCCTCTCGGAGATCTGACGGGAGGTGAAGTTCTTCGTGCCTCTGAAGACCATGTGTTCCAGGAGATGGGCCATTCCTGCCTTCCCAGTAGGCTCGTTCCTAGACCCAGCATT
This sequence comes from Methanomassiliicoccales archaeon, assembly GCA_013415695.1. Lineage (NCBI taxonomy): Archaea > Methanobacteriati > Thermoplasmatota > Thermoplasmata > Methanomassiliicoccales > Methanomassiliicoccales archaeon. The sequence goes on from JAAEEP010000011.1 coordinate 93,437, forward strand.
GACATAGACTGCCAAGGCCACCGAGCTTGATGAGGGCACCGTTTCAACCACGACCGGAATACCGCCCTCAGTGCGGGATATGGATATCTCGCCTTTTCTCACGGGCCGTCGTACATCTCCCTCGCATTTATCCTTTTCGTATAATTGGGGTCCAGTCACACCGAGAAAGGGTTAAGTATCCCGCTGGATAATAATAAGCCAGGAGGATGAATCATGAGCGCGGATATCGTTCTTCACGAGTACACCGACAAGGATTTCAGAGGGGCGATCGCCCTGGTGGGTTTCCCTTCGGTGGGCTTGATAAGTTCGATTGCATCCAGTTTCATCGTAAAGACGCTTAAACTCGAAAGGGTGGCAAGCATGATCTCTCCAGATTTTCCGCCTTACACCTTGGTGTACGAGGGAATCCCTTCCCCCCCGGTCAGGATATACGCTGGGGAGAGGATGTGCAACGAGGAGGGGGAGAAATGTGAGCAGATCGTGGTCATCACAGCTGAGTTTATGCCCAAGCCAGAACTCATAAAGCCTGTCGTGGACATCATCTTGGATTGGTGTAGATCCAAAGGGATCGAGACCATAATTACAATGGAAGGTATGAACACTGGAATGGACCCAGCGGAGGCCAAGACGCTTTGCATTGCCTCAGGAGAGAGGTGTCATTCGATGGTGGAAAACTACGGCCTTGAGGAGATGAAAGAGGGAATGGTAAGTGGCATCTCGGGTGTTCTGCTCTACGAGGCAGATAGACTCGGCGGGGAGGTCATGTGTCTGCTTGGCCCTGCAAAGGTGAATATACCTGATGCTCGGGGAGCGGCAAGGCTCCTTGAGATCGTAGGCAAGATGCTGCCCGAGCTCAAACTGGACCCTGACCCGCTCTATAAAGAGGCGGAGGAGATCGAGCGGCAGATGAAGATTGCGATGGAGGGGATGCAGCAGGAGCCCAGGCCTATCTCGGATGCGTCATCGATGATATATGGATAAGATCGGAAGGTTTAGAAAAAGCACTGGCTTTTTCACGATGTGGAGCAGGTTCGCTCAATCTTATATACGCAGGCTTCATTACATCTGGCGTCGCGATGGCAAAGAGGAAATTCATCAGGAAGATCTGCCTTCTGGGAGACGGTGGAGTGGGCAAGACGAGCCTCGTCCGAAGGTACGTACTTGACATGTTTAGCGATGAGTACATTAAGACCTTTGGAACAAAGGTAAGTAAGAAAGTCCTTGACCTGGGCGAGGTGGAACTCACTCTCATGATCTGGGACGTGCTGGGACAGAAAGTTAGTACCCTGCACGAAGCGTACTACAAGGGAGCCTACGGTGCTCTTCTGGTATGTGATCTAACCAGGGAGGAGACCGTCCGATCCCTTGAACGCTGGCGTGATGATCTCTATCAGGTCATTGGCGAAAAGCCTTTGGTGATTGTTGCCAACAAGAGCGACCTGGAACGAGGTGTAACTGAAGATATCCTGATCGAGGTGGCTGGATCACTTGGTCAGGATTTCACCATCACCAGTGCAAAATCTGGTGAGGGAGTCGATGATGCCTTCCACGAATTGGGGAGGAAGATGATGGAGGAAGTGGAGTGAGACCGTTCATCGTTCTGCCGGGTCAGGCCCTTATCGATCTGAGGGAAGAGCTGGAGATCATAGAGGGCGAGGAGGCTGGAGGCACTATAGAACGCTTTGGCTATAGAGCTGGGGTGAACCTAGTCAAGGAGCTGGGTATAGAGTGCACCTTTGAGGAACTCGAAGATATGGTTCCTCAGCTCTGGTACGAGGCGGGATTGAGCGGAATCGACCTCAAGGTATCTGAGGACGAGATAGTAGCCTGCTTCAATGACTCTGTGGAAGCCAGCCATGGCAGGGGTTGTGATTTTGCTAGGGGCTATCTCATGGGAATAGTATCCTATCTACTGCAGAGGAGATACGCTGTGGTTGAAAGCGAGTGCTCCGATGATAGGAGCATCTGCCGAAACGTCCTCAAGCCGGCGGAGGAGATGGAACACAAGCCAGCGAAGAAACAGAAGGGAAGACCCAAGCTGGACCTCGAGCGGGGATACTCCTACCTCATCGAGACCGATAACCCTGACAGCGCTTTCAATCTGTTCCAGGACTACCTTCGGCACGGGACCAGCGGCATGTGCATAAGCAGGGAGTACCCGGAGAAGTTGAAGAAGGCTTACGACCTGGAATCCGCCACCATGCTTTGGCTATCGTACGACCGCGATATTCCCTATGCCAGGGAGCCCACTAACATCCCTCTCATCTACTCCGAGGTGAAGAACTTTCTCGATGATGACCAGGAGGCGGTGGTCCTGATCAGCGGTCTCGAGTACATGATCTCGCAGAGCAATTTCATCAAGATACTCAAGTTCGTCCAGCTCCTCAACGAGAACGTCGCGGTACGTGATTCTCTACTTATCCTGCCGCTTAGTCCTGAGGCCCTGGAGGACAAAGAGGTCAAAATGCTCGAGAGGGAACTGAGGGTACTACAACTCGATTGATAGAAGTAGAAATCCTTAAGAACAGTACTTTTCTTATGCCCCTTCAATGTATCTTGTTCCGAAGAAGTTCTTCGTGACCTCTGGCTGTGCCATGAGTATGGTATCAGACCTGAACGCCTTCGATAAGGCGTTGATCGAGGCTAGAATCGGGGAGCAGAACCTTGTTTCAGTTTCGTCCGTCCTTCCGGTAGGTGCCAAACAGGTACCCATCAGAGAATTGCCCATGGGAGCAGTGACGCACTGCGTCCTCGCCCAGATGAGAGGAGGTGAAGGTGAGATGATATCAGCAGGCATCGCTTATGGACATAGATCGGATGGTAAAGGTGGTTACGTCGCTGAGGGACATCTACATGGAACTAAAAAAGCCCTGAGGGAGGTCCTCGCCTGGAAGATGGAGGAGATGTCCAAGCTCAGGGGGTTAGAGTTCAAGAAGGTCTTCTACAAGATCGAAGAGATGTCGATCCCGATGGACCACTACGGGGCTTGTGTAGCTGCCCTGGTGTTCGTTGAGTACTGATGCTTGGTGTTATCGTCTGCTCCAGATGCCACAGGGTGAGAGGCATTGACCTACACACCAAAAGAACCGTGTGTCCGGGTTGTGGTCACTCCATGGACGTTTCGAAGGCCAAGATCTACTTTGAGACGGAGGACAGGAGGGAGCTCGCCGAGGCAGTCAGATTGAAGGCCAAGGAGATAGCCCCCAAGTTGGATGAGAATGATACGGAATCCTGGTCTGTGGGGGCTGAGAAAGATATCACCGCAATTCCTAAGCTCGATGAACAGGGATTGCTGATGGTGGCTCTCCGGCTCTCCAAGGAGACGGGCGAATTCTCGAAAGAAGAGCTGATTAAAGAGCTCAGGCTTGAGGATGAAGAGAACATCAACCATTTGTTGGAAAAGATGCTCCTCGAGGGTCTTATCTACGAACCCGAGCCTGGAAGGTACCGGGCAATATGAGCGATAGGGGGACTATGGATGACATTGTGAAATCATCTGGACGTACCCTATCTTCTGATTCTTGGTAGTCAACCGCATTGAATTCCTGACTGAAGGATGGTGTCTCCCCTGCTGAATATGAGCTGGGGTCGTATGAGCAGTAGAACGAGAAGTAGTAATCATCAAGATGACTTCCGTTACCGTCATCGGTGAAGTCCGCGAACCTGTTGGGGCGCCAGACCAGGAAATCTCGGTTAACAGTATCTATAGTGACATTCACGCCCTCGTCAATTCCAAGTGGAAGATAGGTCTGGATCCAGCCATGGCCACCCCACGCTTCCATGAATGGATCGTAAAGAACCCCTAGCTGAAGCCATGCGGGAATTCCCGCTGCTCTTGCCAAGGCGCAGAACAGGATGGCCTGTTCATCGCAGTCTCCACTTTCTGAGCTGAGAGTCTCCACGCTTGTCTTTGGAAGCGTCGGACTTGAATATGAGTAGTCGATGTTATCGGTGATCCAGTCATAGATCGCGTTCAGGGCTTCCTTGACATTGGTCCTGTCTCCCACTATGGCCTCCGATCTCTGGATGATATCAGGATTATCAACGATGATCCTCCATTCGTCACCTAGGTATGAGTTCCTAAGCGATGTGGGGATGTCTGAGATGTTCCCAACTTCATTCGTCCCGATGTTCCAGATGAATGTTGATATCCTCATCTGATATGTTATTGTGATAGTTCGAGTGCTCTGACCTACGGGCCCATAGCCCTCCCATTCCATCCAATCCAATGTATAACGGTCCTCGATGGTTGGATTTGGTTGGGCCGAGATCGCGATGAGTTCCTGCAGTTCGTTGCCGTTCTCGGATATATCTTCTGGAACGGGGATGTCGATGGTATAATTGTAGACCGTACCCCCGTTGGCTTCGATGGTAAGGGTCCTCTCAACCGTGAAGGTCGTGTACTCTGGATAGCTCTTCTGGAATGGATCTATGAATATGCTCTTGAGTACGCTCTGGACTCCCGGATTCAGCAGCAGGATTATCACGATGACTATCACCGCAATGATAGCGATGACCTTTCCCAGTGTCCTCTTCTTATTGGCCAACATTCTATTGCATGAAAGAGAGGGTCATCAATCTTTCGCCCTTTTTTCGAGCTTTGATATCTGCTTATTGATCAGTTCGGGCAGTGCCATCCTCCATAACTGATAGTAGAAGAACACCAGCATGACTGTGGCCACCGCGAACAGTGGGTAGCCAAGGAGCTCGTCCGCGGTGAAAAAAGGTATCATAAGCAGGTTGTACGCTAGGTGGATCAGGGTCGCTTGAGCGAAGTAGGGCCAGGGCATCTTCCGGGCCACTCCCATACCGATCATTCCACCCGTCGCACCGTGGAGAAGGACGAACTGGATTGCGATCACGATCAATACGACCCACGAGAAGGCGGTCAGATCGCCCAGCTGACCTATGGTTAGATAGAATGCCCCAAAACCCATGGTGGCTCCGATACCAAGCCCCAAAGTGATACCGTAGAATGGGGTGTCCAGCTTTCCCTGGAATCGGGGGAGATTGAGTATCACTAACTTGATAAGCTCCTCCAGTACCGCAAAGACCAGAGCAATCAGGAGTAGCCCTAAGGGAAACCACGACTGGATCGCATAGATGATTGTTCCAATGACAAGACCGATGGCAAATATACCGAACGCCTTGCGATCGTCGAAGAAGGGCTTCTCGACCGCGGGATATGTGTAGTCCTTAAGCGTGTAGTACATCAATACCACGGCGGGTGCGAAGCCGGCTGCTCCAGCGATGAACATGTCGGTGTTCATTCGAAGGAAGGAATGAAAGGTGCATTATTAAACATATCCGGATGGGGATGATCGATCGTCTGGTGTCAGAAGATAAGACTTCAGGCGACCAATTTGTCAAAATAATGCGCAACCACGCATGATTCGATGCATTTCCCACAGTGGGTGCACCTGGACTCGTCCACCTTGAGACCCCCTGAGATCTCCAACGCCTCCCGGGGACATGACTTCACGCAAATACCGCACTCGGAGCACATCTGAGCCCTGAGTAACGACTTCACACCTAGATCGAACAGATCCTCCGCTTCCTCACGTGTTGAAGCGATAGCGGTGACCTGTCCCCCTCCAAACACCTTGAGAGTGGCATCTCCTTTCCTAACTAGGGCAATCTGGTACTCGTCAGAGTATCTGACCTTTCCGAGTACTTTGAGCACCTCGGCGACCCTTGAGAAATCCCTCTTCACCGGCAGTGATATCACCCCCTCGATCGAGAAACCACCCGCCGTGCAGGGGCTCGCCCCCTTTATCATCTTCATCTGAGCTTGCTCAGTCCTTACCTGAGGCATTCTCAGCTCCAGCGTCTCGGCCAAGTTCCTCATCTTTGGAGGCAAGTTCTTCCAACGCCAGAAGCCATGCTCGACGAATTCATCGTCAACACACACCTCCTTGGACCATTGAAGAAGATCATCGTTCCATCTTCTCCATAGCTCGGGGTGTGTTCTTCGTGTCGTCTCCCACTCGCTGGCGAGGCAGGCGGGGCAGAGGTAGCAGCCTATTCGCTGGAAGTCCTTATCGTACAGAGGGTTGTACTCCAATCCCTTGAGCCAGATGTATCCCCAAACCTCTATCGCCCTCCATTCCCTGACCGGATTGAGGTTGATTTGCCCAGGAACGAAAGGATTCCTCTCCACGAATCCTATCCGTGATCTGGCGAAGGATTCGAAGATGCGGTTCCCCTCCAGGGTGATCACCCCCTCGGAGTAGTTGTCCTCTATGATGCTGGTTATTGGTGCAAGCTTGCAGACCTTGCAGCACCACCTGAAGTCCTTGGCCGGCGGCCCAAAGGTCGGGAACTGATCCCAGAAGGTTGTGGGTGGGGAACCCTCAATGAGCCTGACTCCGTTCTTTGAGGCGAAGCTCCTGATATATTCCACCGTCTCTGGGAACTCCAGGCCAGTGTTGGCGAAGAGAAGCGTGACATCTCCAACCGCCTTTCTGGCCAGAGCGTAGCATGCCAATGAGTCCTTGCCACCGCTGAAGGAAACCGTGATCTCATTTTCCTTCCTGTTCCCCAGAAATGATCTGATGTCCGAAACAGCTTTAGACTCCAGTTTTCGGAGATGGGTCTCATTGCATCTCACGAAATCCATCCAAGTAAGATCTCTTTCAGGCAATTTGATACGACCTTTTCCCGCGTCCCTTATGCCCAACGCCTTTTTCGATCGGACCGCATCCTTGCTGGAGGCCCTAGCGACTCCAGCGCATATGAGATTTCCAGAGTGTACAATGAGGGGATCGCCAATCTCGAAGTCTCCATTGATCTCCACTATCTCGGTTCCAGGTAGGCTCCTCCCCTTCAAATGACCGGATGGTTGTTTTACCTTCACTAGGCCCTTGGTCGCCAGTGGGGCAAGCATCCTTGCTCCAGCCAGCTTTAGGTCAAGGTTGAACTGCTTTGATACTATCTCGAATCTTAGCGTTCCAATGACCTCTCCCTCGACCACGATCTCGTCGGTCCTGTCCTCGCCCGCGATCCTGTTGAGGAAGATCAATCTTCCATCGAGGAAGGATGAGGTCCCGAATTTACGCTCGAAAACCTCTTTTACTGTGTCCACGCCAGTTCCCGTGCAAGGCCTGATGTCCGCGGGGAGCGAAACGCTGAACTCTCTGGAAGGAGCACAAGTAGAACATCCTTCGCCCAGTATCAGCGAGCCGCATTCATCACACCACCGGAAGATCTCCTTTCCGTGCTTGGGCCGGGCCACGGGTGTTAATCGGTGGTTGGTATTTCAATACTTGCGGGGCGACTATTTATCGAGGGATCTCAACCTCTCGGACAAAATCGTTTATCCAACGCACCAATTTCGTATATGAATCAATGCCTTTCTGCGTGAGCAGGACTCTCTCATGACCATCCTCCCCCGAGACCATTAGGACCAGATCCTTTGAGATCATCCACTCTAGGTACTTCAGGAAGACGTCGTAGTTGAGACCTGCTGCCACCTGCAATCTGGTCCTTATCATTGGTCTATCCTCCCTCCATAGCCTTTCGAGAAGACGGGATACCACATACAAATCAGGCCTATCCATGCGTCTCCCTCAATCAAAGAAGGTATCCATCTCACGCTCGAGACGTGCCGTGTGTTCGTTCAACTCAATAAGGGCATTCTCCTTCTCCGCTACCTCGTTCAACATCCACCAAATGAGAAGAAGTGAGGCCACTACTACCATCAATATGGCCATGATGAAAGGAATCCATCCAAGGACGTCCTGTATGTTGGCGCCCCAGTCCATTGAAAAAAGTATCATGAAGGCAATGTAGATGAGGGTGAACATCGAGAGCCATGTTATCAATCCCCGAATGTCATATCTTGGCCACAGAGACTCTATCCACTTTGGTATCTTCGATTTAAGTTCGAGCAGGGTATCGATTATGCTTGTCTCCGGATCGACCTGACCATTTAGTTCCATCTGCCATAAGTTCCAGAGACGGTCTCTCCATGAGACATACTCGATCATCATAGGCCTGAGCTTGATGACCGAGTAGAGGATGAAAGGGATGACGAGAATGGCGGTGTACAGGAAAGATGAGGCCAGAACAATGGGGATATCCATCTTACTATATTCCAAGAGAATCAAAATACCGCTTGCGATGAACCAAGTTGCTACGCCCAGCAGTATGATGTCCTGATAGGACGATCTTTGGAGCTTGAACGCCTTATCCGTCAGCTCGTATCCATCATGTAGAGTGTCGACGATCAAGGAATGTAAGTCTTTCTCCTCTGAAACCTCCTTCGTTTGTGGTTGAACCATACCCGGTTCGATGACATCTCTCAAGAACCTGCTGGATTTCCAGTAAACGAAGATCGCCAGTGGAAAAATGAGGAAGCTAGATAATGTTAAGATATAGAGTGCGATGATGGCGATCAATCCCTCATCGGTTACATCTGGTTTGAATATGAGTTCAGTTGCCCCTCGGCTGTAAACAGCTCGGAACTTCAGTGAAACAACTGAGTTGACCTTGAATTTGATATCTCTGCCCTCGTGGGTGATCTTGTAGATATTGGGATCGACGGCTCGCAAGACATGATCTATTGCCCATCGTGGATGAGCCTGGAACCTCATGACTTTGATGTCCAGTAGCAGGATTATTATCAGGAAAGCGGCTGCAGGTAGGGCGTATGTGAAGTAGACAATGTCACCGGGTAAAATAAATATGAATGGGATGATAGCGCAAACGCAGGCGATCAGTATCAAAATCACGATTGAATCGTTCTTGCCAAATGTCACTGGACCTTCACCCCTTCATATATTCCTTTGACATAAGATATCTATTACTCCTCGTCGATTAGTTAGTTGAGCGTGAAAATATTCAAGAATTATAAAAACCCCAAATAAATCGACCTTTTTCTGACCCTCCATTTATATAATGAGGACGTATCCGGGTTGAGGTGTCCTATTGAGAACCGATACTGTGGACAAGGTGATGACCATTGAAGAAGCGGTCTCGATGGTTCCTGATGAAGCCCACATATCTATAGGAGGATTCACCACTCAAAGGCACCCAATGGCGTTCATACATGAGATGATCCGTCAAGGCAAGAGCGATCTTCACCTCTACGGCACCTCCCCCGGAGGTGACTGGGATCTTCTTATCGGCGCGGGTTGCGTCAGAAGGGTGGAGATGGCCTATGAGGCTGACGAGGCTTTTGCCACAATTGGTCCCCGTTTCAGGAACGCGATCGAGCGAGGATTGGTGGAATGGGAGGATTACACCAACTTCGCCATGATCCAGCGGTTCGCTGCAGGTGCCATGGGCGTACCCTTCATGCCCACCAGGACGATGCTGGGATCGGACCTTCTGAAGGAAGAGGGCTTCGATCCTGTGATAAGAAAGGAAGATTCCAAAATAGCTCGCAGCAAGTACGCGGTCATGGAGTGCCCGTTCACCGACGAAAAGGTGGTTCTGCTGCCCGCAATTCAAACTGACTTCACCATCATCCACGCACAGGTTGTGGATCGCGAAGGAACGATCCGAATCTATGGGCAGAACTACGGCGACAGGGAGCAGGCCAAATGCGCCAAGAAACTCATAGTCACCTGCGAGCGGGTGTATGAACACGGAGCCCTCAGGGAATTTCCAGAGCACAACAGCATACCGCACTTCTGCGTGGACGCGATAGTCGAGGTACCTTTTGGCTCACATCCGTACGCATGCCACCGATGCTATGATTATGATCCCGAGTTCCTTCGTATGTACCATTCCATGGCAAGGACGGACGATGGATTCCGGGAATTCCTGGATGAGTATATTCTTGGGGTAGGATCGTGGGACGAATACCTGGAGAAGGTTGGCAAGGAACGCTTAGAGCGGCTCAGGGCAGATAGCCATTTGGGGTACTCGCCGGAACTCAAGAGGTGCTAGCTTGGAAGATAGATACTCACTGATGGAGCTCATGACCGTGATCGCCGCCAGGGAGATTCATGACAAGGAAATTGCCTTCGTGGGAACCGGACTTCCGATGCTGGCAGCAATGCTGGCACAACTAACCCACGCCCCAGATTGTGTGATAGTCTTCGAGGCTGGGGCAATAGACTGCAGGCTATCACAACTCCCCATGTCCGTTGGAGACTCCCGGGCCGCTAGGAAGGCGTCGACCCTGACAGGCCTATTTGACGTGTTCTCCACCGTGCTGCAGAGGGGCTATATCGATGTGGGCTTCCTCTCGGGAGCACAGGTGGATGTCTATGGCAACATTAACTCAACATGCTTGGGCGATTACCAGAAGCCCAAGGTGAGACTCCCAGGAAGTGGCGGGGCCTGTGATATAGCTTGTCTTTCAAAGAGGACCATAGTCATCGCGAGGCATGAGAGGAGGCGTTTTCCTGAGCGTTGCGATTACCTTACCAGTCCAGGGTGGATAGATGGACCGGGCGGTCGGGAATCTGCTGGAATTCAGGGCGGGGGCCCAGAGGTCGTGATCACGGATCTTGGAGTCATGAGGTTTGATGATCAGACCAAGAGGATGTATCTTTCAGCCTGTCATCCGGGTGTGACGCGAGAGATGGTGAAGGAGAATACAGGGTTTGATATCGACGTCTCCCGAGCTGGAGAGGCCCCTGCGCCCACAGAAGAGGAGCTCCTCATTCTGAGGGACAGGGTTGATCCTGAAGGCATCTTTCTCAAGAAAGAGTGATCGCTTCAATTCCTATGAATTCTACCCGCCACGTATAACTACGTTACATTCTGATTTCATACTTGAGGGGGAGCATAGATTTGGAGTCAGAATCCAACACAAGAAGGCTTGGTTCATCGAATATAATGATCAGCCCTTTGGGACTGGGAGTATGGCAATTCGCCAACAAGGGGGGAGGTCTCGCTGGAGGATACTGGCCAGAAATCCCTTTCGAGAGCATGGTCCGAATTGTTAACACCAGCCTGGAGGGCGGCATCAATTGGTTCGATACCGCCCAGGTCTATGGTAACGGGAACTCGGAAAAGAACCTGGTGAGGTCTCTTAGGGAGAACGGAAGGGAGCCTGGTGATGTGGTCATCGCCACGAAATGGTGGCCGTTGCTCAAGACCGCTGCCAACATTAGAAAGACCATCGGGGATCGAATGCGCTTCTTGGAGGGATTTCCCATCGACCTCTATCAAGTGCATCAGCCCTTTTCCATATCGAGCATCAAGGCTCAGATGGATGCGATGACAGATCTTGTGGGCAAGGGCAAGATAAAGGGGGTAGGCGTCAGTAATTTCTCAAACGGTCAGATGATCAAGGCCCATGAAGCCCTGGAATCCAGAGGTCTGAAACTGCTCTCGAATCAGGTGCACTACAACCTCATCCAACGGAAAATTGAGAACAACGGGATTATGGAATCGGCTAAGGAGCTGGGTATCACGATAATAGCGTACTCCCCTCTTGAGCAAGGCATTCTTACGGGTAAGTTCCACCGGAACCCAGCTCTTCTCGACAGAGTGGGCTTCATCCGCAAGAGGATGTTCTCATTCGGAAAGGGTAAGATGGAAAAGAGTCGACCCATCATCGACGCCATACAGGAAATTGCGGAAGAGCACGAGGCCACCAGCTCGCAGGTCGCACTGAGCTGGTTGATCAACTACCATGGAGATACTGTGGTCGCGATTCCCGGGGCATCGAAACCCACGCATGCCCAGGAGAACATAGGGGCGTTGAAAGTCGTACTATCCAGAAACGAAATGGATCAACTGGAGGAGATGACCAGGGACTATCTATGATTCAGGGCTCATCCCCTGACAAGAAACCCTTGGCTTTGTCGTATGATTCCTCCGTGACATCCAGAGAGCACCAACCATCCTCCAGGATGTACTCCTCGAAGTTGAATATCTCAGCGAACTCCTTGGTCTTCTCATCTTGCATCTGATTATCCCCTAGGCCAGTTCGGATCTTGAGCACCTTGGTGTAGTTGGCCATCTCGAAAATGAATTTGAGATCGTCCCAACTTGCCTCGCCCATCCCGCGGAACATCTCTGCCTTCCTGATCAGTTCCTTCCAATTTTCGGCCCAAGCTGGGGTCATGTAGAATACCCCTGGGTACTTCTTGAGCAGCGATAGGTACCCCTCTGTCCCCCCCAGGGGAACGGCTATGCAGTCGTCAACAATCTGCCCTTTCAGATCCTTCATGATAGTGACCGGACTCGTGAATCTATCGGAGATCTTGTCGATATTCTTGAAGGCATTGCCACAAAGGCCATAGAACAGGAGTATGGAATCACATTTGTTGTCGATCTTGGCCATCGTATCGACGACCTTATCCCTCAGGTTATCAGGGTCCTCATGAAGGGCTGATGGTTTGATCCATACAAGGACTGAGAATCCCCCGTTTTCGGAAGTGTATGTATCAATATCTTCCTCTTCCAAAAAGCACAAGCTCTTTTTTGGGTTCAGCCTCTTCACCTTCTTCACAAGGTTCTTGCAGTCCTCGGTATCGACGAAACAGATGCTGGAGATATCATTGTCCTTGGTGAGTACATACGCCATCTCGTCCTCTAGAATCGGGCATCCAATCAAGCCCAAAGTTCCCTTGTAGGTCATAATCCTCAATCTCCGAGGGAATCTCACATTTTGGTGAGGCTCCGATTAGAACACGTACAACATGATCTAGTGAAAAACTTTGCTTCGCAACTTGAACAGGTGGTTGGAGATCCAATGACTGAGAGGTGTTTTCATCGATATTGAGCGGAAGTACTAGGTCAAAGCTTTTATACGAAAGTTAAGGTGGAAGGGGGCATCCGATGTACGAGGACCACTACATTTACAACCCCGTCCCTCAAGGGAAGATAAGATTCGGAAAGACGGAGATACGGCACATCGCAATAGCGTTGGCAGTCCTCACCATAGCTTTCACAAATGTCTTGGCACCACTGGTGGACGACAAGATCCAAGGAGATATTGTGACGATCTACCTGTACGCCCTTCTTATCTCTTTCGTAGTGGTCACCGCAGCTTTCTTGACCCATGAAATGGCTCACAAGTTGATAGCCCAAAGACAGGGCTCGTGGGCCGAATTCAGGATGTTTCCACTCGGTCTGATTATGGCGTTCGTATTCTCATTCATGGGCCTGATCTTCGCCGCACCGGGAGCGGTCTACATTCAGGGGGTAAAGGACAGCAGGCAGAACGGAATCATCAGCTTTGCCGGACCAGCCGTCAACCTGATTCTTGGCGTTCCCTTCATGGCGGCCGCGTTCCTATTCGATATCGGAGGGATCCTAGGAATCTTCATCTTTCTAATGGGCTACATCAATATCTTCTTGGCATTCTTCAACATGCTGCCAATACCGCCATTGGATGGGTCCAAGATATTCAGATGGAACCCGATCATCTATGTGTGTGCCCTCGTCACTTCGATCGTATTCGTGGCCATTCCCTTTATCTTGGGCTATCCCATCTGATTACTTATCCCGATATTCAGGGCAGGGGTACCTAAGCTTGGTTATGATGCTACCTTCCCACTGCTGGAGCTTGCCGGGGTTGAGTATGTTTTTGGGATCGAGAGCCTGCTTAATGGCCTTCATCGTATTCAGGGCACTTGCACGCTCCTTCTGCATCCAAGGGGCCTTAGAGATGCCTACCCCATGCTCTCCAGTGACCGTTCCACCGAGCTCTATGCACTTGTCAAAGATCTCTCCCACGGCCTTCTCGCCATTCCTCCAGGCCTCTGGATCCTCGGCATCAAGAAGCATTTTGGTGTGCAGGTTCCCATCGGCCGCGTGACCGTAAGTTCCCACGAGGACACCGTTGCGCTTAGCTATCTCCTGGAAGGCAACCACCGCATCCGGTATCTTGGATATTGGCACCCCCATATCATCAGCCAGGGAAACAGAGACCGACCCCTCGCCCAGCCTGCTCAATGCAGGGAGGACAGCTTTCCTACCCGCGGTCCATGATGCCATCTGCTTGGGGTCTGAAGAGAACTCCACGCTGATCGCACCTACCTTCTGACAGATTTCGTGGACCTGCTTGACCTCCTTCTCAACCACTAGGGGGTCACCATCCACCTCAACCAGGCAGAGCGCCTCACAATCTGGAAATCCTACATTCATGGTCTTGTTGACCGCGTTTATGCAGATGCTGTCCATGAGCTCGATGGCTGAGGGGATCAGGGGATGTGCAATGATCGCCGACACGCACTCTCCTGCCTTCCTGACATCATCGAAGGCGGCCACCGCCATGGCGGATTTCTTGGGCTTGGGAGAGATTCTGAGGACAACATCTGTGATTATTCCCAGGGTGCCCTCACTCCCAACAAAGAGTCGTTCCAGCTGGTAACCGGAAGAATTCTTGAGAGTGTTGGTTCCCACATCTATGATGTCTCCGTTCGCGAGAACTACCCTGAGGCCAAGGACATAATCTCTGGTTGCCCCGTATTTGATAGCCCTCATCCCGCTGGCATTGGCGGCTATCATTCCACCGATGGTGCACACCTCTCCACTACCGGGGGTGGGGGGGAAGAAGAAACCCCTAGTAGCGAGGGCCTTGTTGAGCTGATCATAGACCACACCCGCCTCCACGGCGCAATTGAGATCTTCCACACGGATATCCTTGATATTGTTCATCCGGGCCATATCCAGAAGAATTCCACCCTTTAATGGAACGGCCGAACCGCAAAGGCCAGTCCCTGCCCCTCGGGGCATGACGGGTATCTCCTTTTCATTAGCGATCTTCACTATCTCAGAGATCTCCTCCGCGGAGGAGGGCCTCACCACTAGGTCAGGTGAATTGTGATGGATTGATGCGTCAAATCCGTAGGTATAAAGATCAGCTATCCTGGTCGACATGTTCTCCTTGCCTACGATAGCGGCAATATGGTCTAGCACCTCAGCTTCCATTTTTCACACCAGCCACCGATTGTCGGATGCGGTTTAAAAAACTTATGGATTGACCCAACGAAAATGATGAACTTCCTTGGAAGAATTTGACGCTATTCGGAGGGCATTTCTGAAATGTGAATAGTACCAAATAATAATTGTGAATAACCAAAATGGAAGAATGTTATTCGCACTGAATTAATAATTGGTCCACGATTAACGCCGATTCGAATGTTTGGACTCCCATTCCTCCCTAAGAATGGACATTATGTAGTTATCCTTGAATCTTCCCCGTTTCCACCTTACCTGCCTGAGGATTCCCTCTTTGACGAAGCCGCATTTCTCGTAGCAGTGTACGGCCCTCTGATTCGCGGTGTCTACCTCAAGGTGGACGCGATTAATATTCAACTCCTCGAACAGATAGCTCAGAAGGGTCATGATGGCGTCAGAACCGTATCCGCTTCCCCAATGGACTTTCTCGCCGATGACTATCCCCATCGTGACCTTTCTGGATACCCAATCGAACTTCATCAACCCTATGTTCCCTATGAGCTCGCCTTCCTTGGTTTCGATGGAAAAGACCTCTATATCCGAGTTACGCAGTGATTCGAACCAGGCTTCCTCCTGTTCCATTCCCATTGGTGGTTCGATGTCTAGGAATTCGGTCACCTCCTGGTCGTTTATCCATCTCAGGAAAGCGGGGATGTCAATGCGTTCCGGTGCGCGAAGCCTAACCTTCTCGCCTTGAAGCATTCAATCACCTCCGAATTCGTGGACCAGTATGGCCATGATCAGAGTGTCTCTCCATTCTCCCATGGAGAAATGATCGTGTCGGAGCCTTCCCTCCATGTTGAAACCGCATTCATCGAAGCATCTGAGAAGCTCTTCACATAGCTCCGGTACCTTCGCATATATCCTGTGAAGATTAAGCACCCTGAAGGCGTATTTTACCAACAGGTTCAACGCATCCGTGCAATATCCATTGCCCCATCGATCCACCTCTCCCATGACCACCTGGATCTCGCTAGAGGCGTTTCTTCGGTCAATGCTAGAAAGACCAACCAGTCCGACGGGCTCGTTGCCCTTGAGTTCCACTACGATGAAGTGCTGCGCGTCCTTTTGCCCGATCATCTCAATGACGTTCGTGCGCTCGTCCTCCATCGATATGCAGAATTTGGCCTGAGGGCATCTGAATCGTCTCAACACCCTCGAATCATTGTGCCATTTGAAAAGGAATTGAGCGTCCTCCGATTGAAGGGGGCGCAGACCCAACCTCTCTCCCATTATCAGAATCTCACCTCATCTGAGGGAGATGGGACTCAAGCCAGATAAGAACATCGCGATGTACCTCATCGCGGTTGACCTCGTTCAGCATCTCGTGCTTTCCCCCATTGAAGAATTCATACTCAGGATCCATGATACCACGTGTCTTATAGTGTTTCGATAGAGCGTTTACCCATTTGGTACTATTACCCACGGTATCTTAAGAGCCGGAGGATATGAACAACCGAAGATCCTATGGAATATCTCCATCATCCGCATCAACCCATATGTGCCTGAACCACTTGACAAGTTCGAAGTAGAACTCATTGGGGATAGTCCATCCACACCTAGGTCTTGAAAGCATTTATCCACCTCATGCTCATCCCTGGTTTACCAATCGAACTAGGTCCAATTCGGCCGGAACTGCTCATTCCATTTGGTAATACGGGTTTTACATGGCCTATGGGCTGGTACTCCTGGAATGTCTCTCAAAAGATCTGGTAGCTATGAAGAGAACCACACTCAGCAATGATTCCTTCCCATTAGTGCCAGATATTATTACCACCTGAATGGTCCGATGACATCTGTGGATATAATCCTGGACAAGGAATGATCCCCAACTGTGATCTAAGGGGAAAGGGGGAGCAGGGTTCTCCCTCGACGATGATAGATAGGTTACTAAGGTCTTTCGCCGCCGCATTCCAACCCCCTGGACCAAGGAGACCCGAGTTGCAGAGCTCCCTTAATGTCCTGCCATGACCCCTATAGTCATTCGCGTGGACGAAATATCCATTCTCTGACGTGAATCCTGCGAATCTCGAACACATTGCTGCGTGTTCTCCAGTGCCATGCGAGATCTGAACATTGGCCTTCGGTGATCGCCATTCATCGGGCAACCATCTGTAGACAAAGATTTCGATACCTTTATCATCCTGGAATGTGAAGCAAGATGAATGCATGGCACTTCCCCCTTCCCGCTGGAGTAAAAGATCGTCTTTATGATGGAATAATGCTACGCGACCCGGAACCGTCAGAACTGAGATTGCCCGATTCACTAAGTAACTGGTTTGGCTATCAAATTAGCTGATTATATCCCAAAAAACTAGCAAAATGCTCTATTTAACGAAAAAAAGTGCTAAGAATCGTAGGTATTCGGAACGAAAAAAGGGTTTGTTTTAAATATAATAACCACATTCCGGAGCAAAGATGGGGGCCCGCGAGCCACTTTACCTTTTCTGTCCCCCCAGGTAGTTCTCCTCCTTTCGGGCTCCCATCAGCAAACCCTCAATTATTGAGCCACAAATCTTCTCATTCGATCAGGGTCGACCCTTCACGATCGCTTCTCCTCTAATCTTTTACCTACGTTCCAGGCATTTGCCAGCTTGTCACCCAGTCTCCAGTACCCCCGGTCGAAATGGGTGTATAGTATTGGGTCAAGCTTCTCGAAATCCAGTGTTCCCTCAGTCATCACGCTATCATCACAGTAGGTTTCAACTATTCTCCCAATGAAGATATCATGCTTCGGAAGATCCAGCGTTTGGATCAACTCACATTCCATGTTGATCGGGAACTCCTCGATCATTGGCGCGGTCCTCAATTTGCCGTAGAAGGCACGAAATATGGAGGATTTGTCCACTTTCTTCCCTGACACTATTCCCACATAATCGGTCTTTTCAACCTGCTCGGCGGAAGGGATGTTAATACTGAAGGTGCAGTTGTCCTTGATGCCCTTGTTGGAGTAATGACTCTTGGCAGATCCAAGCGATACCGTCTCGAAGTCTAGAATTCCCACGTGAGCGATGGTTATGTAGTTCGGTTTACCATCGACCTTGGTCCCCACTACCGTGGTAGGCATGGGATATAGACAATTCTTGGGTCCTATCTTAATCTTCAAAGACGCCCCTCCTGTATGTAATTATGATAGCTAGGGGCTGATATCGTTTTCCCTGGCTGCCAATGGAAGAACATTGCCTTTGAATCATTGGTGAAAAAGGGTATAAATGACGATCATATTCCTACACCCATGTACCTTAGGATAGTACTCCTGGGTCCGCCTGGTTCAGGGAAAGGTACCCAGGCTAAGCGCCTTATGGAGGAGCTGAAGGTCGCTCATATCTCAACTGGCGACCTTCTCCGGGAAGCGGTGAAGGCCCAATCGGAGTTGGGAAAGAAGGCAAAAGAGTTCATGAACGCCGGTAAACTTGTCCCAGATGATTTGGTGATAGCCCTGGTTCGGGAGAAGATTTCCTCACTGGAAGGCGGATTTCTGCTTGATGGATTCCCCCGGACCATCGAGCAGGCCAAGAAGCTCGAGGAGATATCCGAGATTGATACCGTCATCAACCTCGAGGTGGACGAAGATATTCTGGTTGAAAGGCTTACGAAGAGAAGGTCTTGCAAGGACTGTGGCGGAGTTTATCACCTACTGTTCAACCCTCCAAAGGAAGATGGAAAGTGCGACAGGTGTGGAGGTGAACTCTATCAAAGGAGTGACGATACCGAGGTGACTGTTAAGGAGAGGCTCAGGACCTACAGAAAGAGCACCCTGCCCCTTGTTGAGTACTATCAATCGAAGGGGAATCTTCTCAATATCGATGGTGGCAAGGACATCGGCGAGGTGTTCTACTCGATCATGAAAGCCCTTGAGCCCATGATGTAAATCTCCAGCACCCTCTGCAATGACGCTCGGAAGTGGGAAGAGTAGAGCGTAAACTATTAAGAAGAGTGAACATTTTACCGAGACCTGACAGCCCCGTAGTGTAGCGGTCAATCATGTGGGACTCTGGATCCTGCGACGGCAGTTCGAATCTGCCCGGGGCTACTTCCATTCTGCCCCCTCGTTGGGAAAACGAGATAGGTGTAAGGATCAGGCTAGATCCTCTATTCTTTCTTTTCCGGATGCCAGGTCCCGGAAATATTCCTCTCCATCTTCGGGACCGCGAACAATCAGGATATCACCAGGTTCCATTACCGTGAACTTGTCGGGGCCGAATATGAACCTATTACCCCGCTTGATGGCAATGGCCCTCATACCGCAATTGGACGAGAGCTTCACCGCTCCGATGCTCTTGTTGGCAAGGTCTGACTCCTCGCCCACTATGGCTGTCGATATTATCGAATCAGAGTCCCTCACGCTCATCTGGAAAACAGGGTGGGGGGTGACATCCCTCAACACCACATCCGCTATCTGCATTGCAGCGTCGGAAATCGCTTCAAGACTGTTCGCGAGAGAGATTACCACCATCGCCTTTGATGCGTTCCTATCTTCCAGGACTCGACCGATGGCCCTCTCTTGTATGTTGCGGACCATCTCGTCCACCATCTCTTCCATGAAGAGGACCTCTTCAGCAATTTCGTGGTTGTTGTACAACAGTGATGAATACGCGAGGTCGATCATCAGTTCGGAGGTGTCTTTGACCTCCAGCAGCATCTTCTCGATCTCATCCATCAACTGCCCTCCTCTTCAGCGGGCCATTTCTCTTTGGCACTGGTGTATCGCCTCAGGGTCTCGAAACCATCTTCTGTCCCCCTCACTATCAGGAGATCTCCTCCCTTCAGCTTGGTCTCGTCCTCGGGGTCATAGATCCAGCGCTTTCCTCTCTTGATGGCAATGATCCTCATTCCCGTCTCCGACTCCACACTCAGATCCTCGATGGTCCTGGAGACCATGTCGGACCTATCCGAGAGGATCAACATTCTGATTTTCTCCTCAGCATCTCGAAGAATGAAGGTAAGAAATGGCCTCTTCTCTATCTCAGTGCTGAGTAGATCGACCACGTCGCCCGCGGCATTGGAGATCGCCTCTGCAGCACTCGCCACTTGCAAAAGCCCTGAGAGCTGGATCGCATCATCTGGAGTCCTTGAAGCGAGCATCGCCTTGATTCTGATCTCGTAATTGAGGGTGTCCATGGTGCTCTCCAGATGCTTGACCTCCTCGCCAATCTCCTTGCTGTCGAACATGAGAGCGGCATAAGCAAGATCGACAATTACCTCCGATATGTCCTTCATCTCGGTCAACAGCTCGCGGACAGTCTTAGGAACGTTCTCAATCTTCTCGAATTCGTACTCCCTACCAGAATCGGTCAAATCTCCTTCCTCCAAAGTAAGAAAAAGACGCAGGCATCATCTCATCAGTGCTAGTCATGGGATACAATAATCCATCTGATTGGAAAGAACCTCTATTGCCTGGGTCGTCAGAATCGCTGTTCAATTCGATATCCACCACATCAAGCGATAACCCTGGTCGCCAGCCTTACGGGCACCCTCTTTATCCTCATCCTGCATATATATCAGTTGCCTATGTGCCCCTCCAGAAGCACAATTGAACCTAATGATACAGAGTGATATGGTCAAAGATTTTATTGATTTTACCAATAATATCCACCAGGAAGGGTCAGTCAATCTACTAATATGTGGGAACCCTTCTCCGCATGACGGAGTGTGGAAGGATGGCTGCCAGGAGGCGGGTTAGGGAGTTCGTCTCAAGGAACAAGAGCGTCTTCAGACTCGGCCTGGCAGCTCTCACCATATCCTCACTTGCCGATCTTCTAGCTGGTATCACGCTCGGATACATGACCGGCACCCTAGAACTTCTACCGGGCCTGATCGTGCTCATCCCCGCGGCAATAGGAATGAGGGGGAACATCTTCGGTGCGGTGGGCAGCAGACTGGGAACCGCGCTACATATCGGTACATTCGAGCTGTCGCTAAAGAAGGGTAGCGTGCTGAGGCAGAACCTTCAGAGCTCTCTGCTCTTGACTATGTTCATGTCATTCATAATGGGTATCCTAGCCAAGCTTGTCTCAGACGCAGTGGGGGCGGATAGCGCAAGCCTAGCCTCATTTGTATTCATATCAGTCATCGGTGGAGTGTTGGCTGGACTGGTTCTGGTGTTCATAAATCTACTAGTGGCCTATGTCGGATACAAGCGGGAATGGGACATCGATAACATATCCGCCCCAATAATAACAGCTGCGGGAGACATAGTAACCCTGCCAATGCTCTTCATCGCCGCCATCATTGTGCTCAATTTGGGGGATATCGGGCTTTCCACGATAGTGGATATGGCTGTATTGGCAATGCTGGCTATAACAGTGCTATTGGCGATCTATGCCCTAAGGTCAAGGGACCGGGAGGTAAGGACCGTGTTGAAGGAGAGTTCCCCTGTCCTGATTTTCTGCATCCTTCTGGATCTGGGTGCCGGTTTGGCCATAGACAATCAGCTGACGAGTCTAGTGGCGCTTCCTGCGTTGCTGGTGCTAGTCCCGCCATTCCTGGAGGAGGCAAACGCCCTTGGCGGTATACTCACCTCAAGGATGTCGTCCCTACTGCACATGGGTTTGATGGAGCCTAAGAAAGCTCCAAGCAAGATTGCCCTTGAGAACTTTGCCATACTATACATATTCTCTTTGTGGGTCTTCGTGATAGTTGGCGTGTTCACCCACATCGTGTCCCTTGCGGTGGGTTTCGCCTCACCCGGACTGGTTGAGATGGTATTGCTCTCCCTTACCGCCGGGATATGTACTGTCACGGTACTCAACATTCTCTCGTACTACGTTGCGGTTTCCACATTCCGTTTCTCACTTAATCCAGATAATCTCAGCATCCCTCTAACCTCATCCACCATTGACCTAGTGGGCTCCATCTTCCTGATGGCTTTCCTAGTGGTCCTCGGTCTCAGCTAGTGAGTTGCAATAGTCTTATATTCCCTAGCCCATTCTCCATTCGTCCGAGGGGAGGCCATGATTTCCAGGGAGGCCGTGTTATCAAACTTGGAGCGGTACGACACCAGCAAGATTAAGATCGGGGTTGTCGGATCGCACTCAGCGCTTGATGTATGCGATGGTTCTATAGACGAGGGGTTCAGGACCTTCGTGATATGTCAGAAAGGTCGAGAAAGGACGTACATTGACTACTTCAAAGCCCATAGGTCCCCAGATGGAAAGGTGACCAGGGGCCTTGTCGATGAGGGTGTTGTTCTCGGCAAGTTCAAGGAAATGCTCGAACCCTCGTTCATGGACTCCATGATGAAGGATAACATCCTGTTCGTTCCCAATCGTTCCTTCGTATCGTACTGTGGCATCGATGCCGTGGAGAATGATTTCACAGTTCCCATGGTTGGTAGCAGGAATATGCTCAGAAGCGAGGAACGAGGAGATGACGAGGATTACTACTGGATACTTGAGAAAGCTGGGCTTCCATACCCCAAGAAGGTGAATGCTCCCGAGGACATAGACACTTTGACCATCGTGAAGCTTCACCACAAGCAGAAGAAGTTGGAGAGAGGCTTCTTCACCGCCTCCACACTTGAGGAGTATGAGGTGAAATCCAAGGAGCTTCTCAGACAAGGTGTCATCGATGAAGAGAGCCTGAAAGAGGCGAGAATGGAGGAATATATAATCGGACCGGTTTTCAACCTCGATTTCTTCTATTCCCCCCTGGAAGAGAGGGGTGAGAGGGTCGAACTGCTCGGCATCGATTGGCGCTTCGAGTCCTCACTGGATGGATTCGTCAGACTTCCTGCAGAACAACAGCTTGACCTCAGCCCTGATCAGAGGATCCCCGAATACACCGTTTGCGGACACAACTCGGCAACGCTGAGAGAATCTCTTCTGGAAAAGGCATTCGAGCTGGCGGAGAAATATGTGGCGACATCAAAGGAATACTACGATCCAGGAATCATAGGTCCGTTTTGTTTGCAGACATGCGTGGACAAGGACCTCAAGTTCTACATATATGACGTCGCACCAAGAGTTGGGGGGGGCACCAATGTGCACCTATCGGTGGGCCATCCATATGGCAACGCACTCTGGAGGCAGAACATGTCCACTGGGAGAAGACTCGCCTTAGAGATCAAGCGTGCCATCGAACAAGAGAGACTTGGGGAAATTGTCACCTGATCATTGGGCATTATGGTCCATTTAAGGGCATATCCAGACGGCCAGTCGGTCAATCATTCCTTGATTCCATTCAAGGGAAATCAGACATAACCTGATCTGTAATGGCCAGTGGGTAACTGAACACAACAATCTTTATCTATGACAAACCTATTCGGCACAATACCCGAGTCTCAGGGAGCACTTAGTGGTGCCTTTTACCATGAGGGAGGGAACAAATGCGAAATATGAATGGGTGCAAATTGGCAACAGCCGTGTTAGTTTTCACCCTGCTGTTGTCCTGTTTCGTGATGATTCCAGGGACAACTGTCAAGGGTGCTAGCAGCACGTACTCGATATCTTTCAATGTTACAGACACGGATACAGATCCCATTGTCAATGTCCAGACAGTGTTGCAAGAGGTGCATACGGGTTCAATCGATTACGAGTTCACTGATTCCAGCGGCTTGGCATCCTTTAACCCTGGACCGGGATATTTCATGCTCAGCCTAGTCAAGAATGGCTACTTCTCAGTTGAATACCCGGACGTCATACGTTTCGACAATCTGTCCAATGTGAACCTGGGTATCATTGAGATGGAGAACATACCTGACAAGGTGTACACGCTTGGCTTGAAGGTATACGAGACAGGTACCACTGACTTTGTGGAAGGCCTGACAACGCAGCTCTACGACTCGACCAGGGGAGATTTGATCTACTCTGATTTCGGGATAGGTAACCAGACGATCGATGTATACAGCGGGACTTTCAAGATCGTGCTCAGTGCTCCTGG